>JAEEQV010000312.1:0-3222 GCA_016285445.1 Bacteroidales bacterium | reverse complement strand
TTCCAAACTGATTACCGACGGAAACAAGCAGATTGTTGTCCTTTCGGCAATGTCGGGAACTACCAACAATTTGGTCGAAATTTCGGATTACTACAAAAAAGGCAACGACGACGGTGCGTCGAATATGATTTCGGCTTTGGAAAAGAAATACGACGGCGTGATTGAAGGTTTGTTGCAGACGCAGACATTCCGCGAAAAGGCGAAGGCAATCATCACCCGTGAATGCGACGTGGTACGCTCGTTTGCCCATAAACCATTCAACGTTCAGGCGGAAAAAATGATTCTCGCACGCGGCGAAATTATGTCAACCATCTTGGTGCAACTCTATCACGAAGAAAACAATATTCCTTCGGTGTTGCTCAATTCGCTGGAATTTATGTTTGTTGACGGCGACGGCGAACCTGTAATGACAAAAATCGAAAGCGAACTGAAAAAAGTTCTGCAACGTTATCCAGACACTACGCTGTTCATTACGCAAGGTTTTATCTGCACAAACGACAAAGGCGAAGTTGACAACCTGAAACGCGGCGGTAGCGATTACTCCGCATCGCTCATTGGAGCTGCCATCAACGCCGATGTGGTTGAAATTTGGACTGACATTGACGGCATCCACAACAACGACCCTCGTATTGTAAAAAACACGCACCCAATCGCTGAAATGTCGTTCGACGAAGCGGCTGAGTTAGCATATTTCGGTGCTAAAATTCTCCACCCATCGACTGTGCTTCCTGCAAAAGTGAAAAATATTCCTGTGTTGCTCAAAAATACTATGGAACCTCACGCAAAGGGAACCACAATTTCGAACAAAGTTACGGGTACGGGAATCAAGGCAATCGCCGCAAAAGACGGTCTGACGGCAATCAAAATAAAATCGGGAAGAATGTTGCTCGCATACGGATTTTTATGCCGCGTGTTCGAAATTTTCGAAAAATACAAAACACCTATCGACCTGATTACCACATCGGAAGTAGCCCTTTCGCTTACAATTGACAAGGTTGACTATTTGGCGCAAATTACCGACGAACTCAAAAAATTGGGAACGGTGGAAATCGACAAGGACCAGACTATCATCTGCATTGTTGGTAATATGATTGCCGAAGAACAAGGTCATGCGACCGAAGTACTTAAATCGTTGAAAGACATTTCGGTACGAATGATTTGCTACGGCGGCAGCGACCACAACATTTCGGTGCTAATCGACACGAAAAACAAAGAAAAAGCCTTGATTGCTTTGAACGATAATTTATTTGGAAATAACTAACTCTATGGAATACAAAGTAGCAGACATCAAATTGGCTGAATGGGGACGTAAGGAACTTGATTTGGCAGAGATAGAAATGCCGGGACTGATGGCTCTCCGTGCGGAATACAAAGGTCAAAAACCGCTTGCTGGTGCAAAAATCAGCGGCTCGTTGCACATGACGGTTCAAACCGCAATTCTTATTGAAACATTGGTGGAACTTGGCGCCGACGTGCGTTGGGCTTCGTGCAACATTTTCTCTACGCAGGACCACGCCGCCGCGGCTGTTGTGGTTGGCAAAAACGGCACAATCGACAATCCGAAAGGTACACCCGTTTTCGCTTGGAAAGGCGAAACACTGAAAGAATATTGGGAATGTACGAAAAAAGCGCTGACGTGGCCTGACGGCTCTGGCCCGACAATGATTCTTGATGACGGCGGCGACGCTACGCTCATAGTGGTTCGTGGTTCGCAGTTCGAAGCAGATGGCAAAGTGCCTGATTTCAACCCTGAGACGGATTCCGAAGAATGGGGCGTGATTCTTGATTTGTGCCGCGAAACAATGAAGCAGGATCCGCAATTTTGGACGAACAAAAAGAAAAACATCATAGGCGTTTCTGAAGAAACAACCACTGGCGTTCACCGCTTATACCAAATGGCAGAACAAGGCATTCTTCCGTTCCCTGCCATCAACGTGAACGACTCGGTTACTAAATCGAAGTTCGACAACTTGTATGGTTGTCGCCACTCGTTGACCGACGGCATTATGCGTGCCACCGACGTGATGTTGGCTGGCAAGGTTGCCGTTGTCTGCGGCTACGGCGACGTTGGTAAAGGTTGCGCACAATCGCTCCGCGGACAAGGCGCACGTGTGATTGTTACGGAAATCGACCCAATCTGTGCCTTGCAGGCGTCGATGGAAGGTTACCAAGTGCTTACGGTTGAAGACACTTTGGAATATGGTGACATATATGTTACGACCACTGGCGACTGCGACATCATCACTGCCGAACACATGAGCAAGATGAAAAATATGGCAATTGTGGGCAACATCGGTCACTTCGACAACGAAATCCAGATGGCTGAATTGGCGAAGATTCAGGGCATCAAGAAGAAAAACATCAAACCGCAATATGACCAATGGACGTTCCCCGACGGTCACAGCGTGTTGATTTTGGCTGAAGGTCGTTTGTTGAACCTCGGTTGTGCAACAGGACACCCAAGTTTCGTGATGTCGGCATCGTTTACTAACCAAACGTTGGCACAAATTGAGCTGTTCACCAACAACAAGAACTACGAGACCAAGGTTTACACCTTGCCGAAGAAACTCGACGAGAAAGTTGCCCGTCTCCACCTTGACAAACTTGGCGTGAAACTCACGAAACTTACCAAGAAACAGTCCGAATATCTTGGCGTTCCTATCGAAGGTCCATATAAATCGGATATTTACAAATACTAATCGTTATAGATTTGTCAAACAAAAACGCAATGCTGACGGACCCGCTCAGCTAAAAATCAATGTCGTTCACTAAAGGCGTTGAAGTGACAGGTCTAAATACAGAGCTAAAGATTTCATTAACCTTTCCCGAAATACGTACCGAATTAAGACTTCTTTACAATAATATTGCATAATTTTATGCTCGCTGGCAAATAATCTCAACTGGTTACAAATTGTAACCAGTTGATTCTATTCCCCTAAACATTCATCTGGCACTTTTTATTAGGAACTTTTTCGAGCGATTTTTCATTTCCCAACCACTTCCCAATGACCGCCTTTTTGGGGGCCAACGCGACGAATAATACCTGAGTTTTGCATATTACGTAAGTGTTTTGCAACACCGCTATGTGCCATAGAAAGTTTTTGTGCAATCGCACGTGAGGTAATTTGCGGATTGACTTTTATTAATTGAATTTTTTTATCTATCGCTTTTTCTGTACCCCATTCTGTACTACTTTCTGTATTATTTTTCTGAAAATTTTGC
>JAEEQV010000311.1:0-3246 GCA_016285445.1 Bacteroidales bacterium | reverse complement strand
AATAATGGGCGTAATGGCAAATGCTCCCGAAACGGCAATGTATGCACCAATGGGAACAAGCGCCTGACCTATGCCGAGAAAAACGTGACAAAGCGGAGTAAATCTTTTTGTATATGAATAAAACAAAACAACGAGTAATGCCACGGGAGATAAATAAAAACACAATCTGTTGATAAACCACGTGGTGGCAATAAAAAGTATCGAGGTAATGATTACGAACATTAATGCTGATTTAGGAGAAATTTTTCCTGCCGGAATCTCTCGTTGTGCCGTTCTGCTATTCTTTGCATCGTAGGTGTAATCGGTGTAACGGTTGAAAGCCATTGCCGCCGAACGACAGAAGATCATACATAAAAGCACGCAAATCAACAAACTCCATTGAAACGGGTAGTGGGCATACCAGACAGCCAACGCAAATCCGATTGCGGCAAACGGAAGGGCAAAAATGGTATGTGAGAATTTTATGAGTGAGAAATACTTCTTAATTTCCATTGTTTTCGGGGTTTACTACAATTTTGTCAAATGATACGGAACGACAAATGGCTTGCAGTTGTCGCATAAAATTCCGTTTTTCCTTGTTAGGATAGTACACATATCCTTCAATGGTTATCAGCTTGTTTTTCTGTAAGTTACAGAATGTGTAGCTGGTAAACGGTCCCGCCATGAAATCGTTCTCCACACGCCATTTTCCCCGTAACTCAATGGTGTAGTCGTCGTTCACATACGTGCCGACTTTGTATTGAATGGGTAAAATGTATTCCGTCGTCATGTAACTTCCTTCCGAAGGGCCGGGAATGTGGACTTTAACAATGGAATCCCTGTAATTCAACAAGGCAGTCTTGTTGAATTGTGCCGTGTCGGTGTATGGTCGCTCGTAGATTATCAAACCTTGACTATGTACTTTCGATTCCAATGAAATCCACATAAAATCGTCGGCTATCTTGTTGACGTTGTATCCATTTGGAACAGATATGTTTATGTCAAATTGTTTCTTTATGCTTTTTTCTACAATTTGGTTGTTTGCCTCTTTATAGAGTTGTTGGTACCGTTCTATTTCTGATTTTACGAAATACTCTATAATGTTGTCGTGTTTGTTTTGTAAAACCGTGGATAACTCTTCGGCAGTTCCTACGCCTACGCTTACGTATGCCTGGTGTTGTGCCCACAAGTCTTTGCGATATTGAATCTGTGGCGTCGTATATTTTTTATTGACGTCAAGAAACAAAATGTTTCGGTATGAACGAAACGTGCTTGAAAAGTTGTTTCGGCTCAACATAATTGTTGAAAATGGAGGTTCCGACTGGGTTAATCCGCTGTCTTCCTCGTTCAATATTTCAAGAACTTTTTCGCCCGTTTCGACGTTTTTCAATTCGTCGTTGATTATGACGAGTAATTCTCCCGGTTCGCCCGTCATTGCCGAACCGCCAATGCCACCTTTACAAGCCGTTATGCTTGCAAGACAGATGAAAAACAGAGTATGGTAAATGATTTTTTTCATATCAAGATTTTGAGCAAAAGTAATGAATTATTTACAAATACGAAACCGAAACTATTATTTGCGAAATCCGTAGATAGAAGGTAATTGACGCGTTTTTACAATACATTCCGAGAAAGAAAATACAAAAATGGCTGAACATCATCGATATTCAGCCATTGGGTTTTTATTACGCCTTCTGTTGTTTCTTTTTATTGCGGATGGCGGTTTGTACACATTCTCGTTGTGCAAGAATGACCGACACACCGTCGTACTCAATTTCTTCTTTCAGAATCTGCATATTCTTTTCAAGATTTGCTTTCAAAGGAACCATTACGCGAATGTGTTCTTTCTCAACGCCCAAGCCCTCGCAAATAAGATGCAGTTTGCTCGTTCCCGCAGAATCTTGACCACCAGTCATAGCCGTTGTGGAGTTGTCGGAAATGATGACAACCATTTTCGATTTGTCGTTTACGGCATCAAGCAAGCCTGGCATACCAGAGTGGGTAAACGTGGAATCGCCGATAATGGCTACCGACGGATGCAAACCGGCATCGGCGGCACCTTTCGCCATTGTGATTGACGCGCCCATGTCGAGCGTTGTGGTAATTGCCTCAAACGGTTTCAATGCGCCAAGCGTGTAGCAGCCAATGTCACCAAATACGTGACGTTCCTTATAGTCGGCCATTACATTGTTCAATGCCTCGTACGTATCGCGGTGGCTACAACCTTTGCATAGTGCAGGTGGACGATTTACCATCAAATCAGGCGTCTCGGCCGTCTTGATTGGTTCCACGCCAAGGGCTACAGCCATAAAGTCGGGATTTAATTCGCCCGTGCGATTTAAGGCACCGTCGAGTTTTCCACGGATTTTGCTATTGTCAAGGAAACCACGAAGATATTCTTCCACAATAGGATATCCTTCTTCGGCAACCAAAATGTCGTCGTATTTCGTAAGAAAATCAGCTATCTGCTTGTGTGGCAACGGATATTGCGAGATTTTCAAAACAGAGAAATCCAAATTATACGTTTGGCGAATTTCCATCACATAGTTGTAAGCCAAACCGCAGGCAATTACCGCTTTCTTGCTGTTTCCTTCAATAACTTTCAGGAACGGAGAATTCTCGGATTCTTTGGTCAGCGCCGGTTGCATATCGACCAATGCCTTGTACATTTTCTTTGCGTATGCTGGCAATGTCACCCAACGTTGACGTTCAACTTGCGGATTGAATGCATTCTGTTCACGGTATTTTCTATTGGAAATAATGGAACGAGAGTGCGACAAACGGGTTGTAAGACGAAGAATCACTGGCAAACGGAATTTTTCGGAAAAGTCAAGACCGAAATGAACGCAGTCGTATGCCTCTTGCTGATTTGACGGCTCCAACAACGGAAGCAGTGCAAACTTTCCGTACGCACGGCTGTCTTGCTCGTTTTGAGAAGAATGTTGCGAAGGATCGTCGGCAACAACCAGTACCAAACCGCCGTTCACGCCTGTTATGGCAGAGTTCATAAACGCATCGGCACAGGCATTGAGGCCAACGTGTTTCATACACACGATAGCTCGTTTGCCGGCATACGACATACCAAGTGCACCTTCGTATGCTGTTTTTTCGTTACAGCACCATTTCGAGCGAATTTTCTTCTCGTTCGCATCTTTTGATTTTTGTATAAACTCGGTTATCTCGGTCGATGGCGTTCCAGGATAAGCATAGACACCCGAAATTCCCGCATCGATGGCACCTAATGCAACTGCCTCTGCTCCAAGTAAT
>JAEEQV010000310.1:0-3251 GCA_016285445.1 Bacteroidales bacterium | reverse complement strand
CTCCAAGGACGGCTGGGTCGCGGAGTGACATTTCATATCGCTCCGTCCAATGTGCCTATAAATTTCGCATATACGCTTGTCGCCGGTCTGCTTGCAGGCAACCGTTGCATTGTTCGAGCGTCTTCGAAAGACTTCGCCCAGACGCGGATTGTTTGCAAGGCGTTCTGTAGCGTTGTCGAACAGCCGGAATATGAAGATTTGAAGGACATCTTTTCTGTGGTGATGTTTAACCATTCCGCGAAGGTGATGGATTTCTTCTCGTCTATTTGTGATATCCGTGTCATTTGGGGTGGTGATAATACAATTGCCGAAATTCGCAAATCTCCATTACAGCCGCGAGCAACAGAAATTACCTTTGCAGACCGCTATTCGTTTGCTATATTTGATGCAAAATATGTGGTGTCGTTGAATGATGACGAGATGAAGAAAATCGCTCAGTTTTTTTATAACGACACGTACCTTTACGATCAAAACGCTTGTTCGTCTCCGCGACTTATTGTCTGGCTTGGCGATAAGGACTTGTGTGGCAAGGCTAAAGAAAAATTCTGGAACGCTATCCACGAAAATATTTCGTCAAAATACAGCCTTGCTCCGATACTCTCTGTGGATAAGCTCACTGCGCAGTATAAGTGTGCCGTAGAACTTGATGCTGTGAAAATTGAACAATCACAAGACAATCTTATTACGAGGGTTTTGCTTAAAACTCTTCCGCAAAATTTGAACGAATATACCTGTGCAGGAGGCTTTTATCTGGAATATGACACGGTTAATCTTACCGACATTGTTCCTGTAGTGACCCGTAAATTCCAGACGCTCTCTTATTTAGGGGGCGATGCCACTGCGTTACAAAATTTTGTAGTGCAAAACGGTTTAAGTGGCATTGACCGGATCGTTCCTGTTGGCAAAACGGCTGATTTCAGCCTTGTGTGGGATGGCTACGATTTGATTGAAGGGATGAGCAGAATTGTGTCGGCCGTCTAAAATGAGGTATATTTAAGACTGGAGATTGTTTATGCCTAAATTCTCATTTGTAATTCCTTGTTACCGCTCTGAAAAGACCATCACAACTGTGGTGGAAGAAATCAAGAGCGAGATGGCTGCAAAGCGTCCGGGTGATGACTATGAAATCGTGCTAGTGAATGATTGCAGTCCAGATAATGTTTGGAGTGTTATTGAGGGACTTGCGGAAAAAGAGTCAAACATCATTGGAATAAATCTTGCCAAGAACTTCGGACAGCATTCCGCTTTAATGGCTGGCTACGGCAAATGTTCTGGAGAATATGTTGTTTCGCTGGATGATGACGGCCAGGCCCCACTAGATTCCCTGAACGACCTGATTACAAAGTTGGAAGAGGGCTACGATGTGGTGTACGCCTACTACCGCGAGATCAAGCAGAACCTGTTCCGCCGTTTTGGCTCTTGGATGGCGGGGCTCATGGGCAAGTTCATGCTGGAACCGCCCAAGGATTTTAAAGGGAGCAGCTTCTATGTCGCACGCGGGTTCGTGATTCGCGAGATGTGCAATTACAAGAATTCGTTCCCATATTTGGTCGGTCTTGTTCTCCGCACCACGCGCAAGATTGGTTATGTTGAAACCCGGCACCGTTCCCGTCTTGAAGGGACATCAGGATATTCGTTTGTCCGTCTGCTGGGGCTTTGGCTCAATGGCTTTACTGCGTTCTCCGTCAAACCGCTGCGTGTTAGCACGTTTCTGGGATTCTTCTTTGCCTTGCTTGGTTTCGGTTATTCAATATTCGTGATTGTTCGTAGATTGCTTGGGATTACAACCCTTGAAGGTTGGAGTACCATTATCGCGCTCATCCTGATTATAGGTGGCTGCGTCTTGATGATGCTCGGCCTTATCGGCGAATACGTGGGACGAATTTACATTTGCCTCAACAATTCACCGCAGTATGTGATTAAGGAAATCGTTAAAAACGATGACCCAAACAAATAATACGCCACAAAGTCCGACAGATTATCGCATTACACCCGATGAAACATGGGTTATAAAAGCATTTGCAATCATTGCAATGTTTGTACACCATTTGTTTTTTGAACATCCTGAATTTGGAAGCGCAATATTTAATATAAGTGCAACGTGCAAAATTTGCGTAACATTGTTTATTTTCCTATCAGGTTATGGGATGGCGGCCTCTTTTCCTGGAAATGGTTCTGGAATATTTTGTTTGGTAAAAATAGCTCCCTTTGTTCTTTGTAAAAGATATTCAAAGTTTTTCTTAAATTATTGGTTTGTTTTTTTTGTATTTGTTCCTATCGGAATTTTTTGTTTTGGCAGGCCGCTAGAAGCCGCTTATGGGAAAAGTGCAAATTTGTTAAATTCGTTTATAAACGATATATTTGGATTGCAAAGCCTTAATTCATATAATGCGACTTGGTGGTTTAATGCAATTATTCTTACTCTATGGATGCTGTTCCCTTTTCTCTATTTGGCGGAAAAAAATAAAATTATTTCTGTTTGTCTATTAATTTTTCTGTTTCTGGAATCGAGTGCCGTCGTACAATTTTTTTGTTTTAGTGCATTTGGGTTAGAAAGATATATTTTCCCTTTTGCTCTTGGCATTTTTATCGCAATGCACTCCGATGGAATTAACAAAATATTAAATGTGGTTCGTCCATATATTGTTTTCTACATGTCTCTTATAATTGCGCTTTTCTTGCTTTTCCTGCGTGCAATTCCTGTATTTCCTAATTTCACAGAGTTTTCTGTTGAGCCTTTTGCAACTGTGTTTATAGTTCTTGCTGTTGTGAGCCTTTGTCGCATAACAAAGTTCAGATTTGCATCTATGCAATTTATAGGCAAGCATTCAATGAATATGTACTTGACACACACCTTCATCTTCGGATATTTTTTTCACGATTTTATTTACGGATTTAAATACCCTATCCTGATTTTCTTGGTGCTGTTTGCAGCCAGCTTGCTGTTGTCCATTTGCATCGAATTTGTCAAGAGGCGTGTCGGTTTTTATAAGTTGCAGGGCTTTGTCGTGGATACCATCAACAGAGTCGGTGGACTACTCCCAAAAGAACACGACGACGCCTACTAGGATAAGCGCGATTGCCGCGGCTTTCCGCAGGTTGATTTTTTCCTTGAAACAGACGAATGCCAGGGCCGGTACGAACAGGTAACTGGCCGCCTCGATGGTGCCGAGTTCCTTGAGCAGCACGCCCTGGCTCAGTACATACACGTTCGATACCAGCGAGAACACCATCAGCGAGTATCCGCCAAT
>JAEEQV010000309.1:0-3252 GCA_016285445.1 Bacteroidales bacterium | reverse complement strand
GTCGAAATTCAAGTATTATCGACCGAAACATACGATTGATATGGAGGCGAAAAATGCCGAACAAGTGTTGAACTTGGTGAACCAGTTTGGCGAAGGTTGGCTCATTCCTGCCGAGATTGTGAGCTTTTCGCAAGAAGGTGTGAACAACATAGTCAGTTTGCAACCGTTTGGCTGTATTGCAAACCACATCATTTCAAAAGGAATTGAGAAACGAATCAAAACTTTGTATCCGAAGACAAGTTTGCTGTTCCTTGATTTTGACGGCAACACGAGCGAGGTGAATGTCCAAAACCGACTCCATTTCCTTGCACAGAATGCGAAGAATGAGTTTGAAAATTCAGTAAAAAACGATTAGATAGTATTGTCGTTTCAAAAATGCTTCATGTATTCCAATCCGTTAGAAACGTAATTGGGGTCGTAGGTGGTTGGTTTACCGTTTGCCGGATATACGCGTCCCGTATTGTGATAGTGGAATGCGTCGCGGTAACGACCTTTTTTGAGCAAATGCCCATATTCCATATTTATCCACTTCACGCCCCAGTAAACGGCGTCATTGCCACGCAAATCGGCGACATTTATGTTCAGGTGCAGACATTTGTAGCCCATTATCTGAAAAGGTCCCCACGATGTTGCAAGATTTTTCAGTGCCTCGTCGGATGCGTCGTGTAACATCTTTTGAGTAACACCTTCGTAATCGGCAAGTTTCCCGTCACGCACGTTTTTCAGCCGTTTATATACGTGACGCTCAAAGCGATTTGGTCTGTCGGTTCTGCCCGAGCATTCCAAGCACGCCAGCGATTTTATGTATCGTGAATTGAGGTTGAAGATTTTTGCACACGAATCTATTGCTTTCCCATAGTTTTCTTCGACGCGAATGCAGACTTTCGGTGTTTCACCCACAGGGGTAACTTCTTCCTCCTCATTGTTTTGTAGTGCTTTCCATCCAAAGAAAAAAGCAATGCAAGTAAGCGATACGCCACATAAAAAGATTATCAAACTTTTGACATTACGTTTGACTTTCTTTGCTCCAGATTTTTTCTTTTTCGTTGTTGTTTTTCGTTTTGCCTTTGGCATATCCGCATTATTTGTAACGAGGCAAAGTTAGCATTTAATACAAACTCACGAATGTCAAAATGATTTTTTCTCTTGGAAGATAACCGAAAAACATATTCCAAATTTTGTATCTTTCGCAAAAACTTGGTTATGAGAAAAAATTTTGTTGGTAGGCTTATGCGGTGTGACTATGATTACGTGCAATGGCAAGTGTTACAAACTATTAAAAATAGTTTTACTTTCCTCCCACTTATTTTATTGTTATTTTCTCATACGGCAACCGTAGGGCAGCAATGTGGTAATGAAGAACCAATAGCGTCATTATATGTTTCTCTCGAAGAAATGCCACAGTATCCCGATGGAGAAAAAGGACTTTTGGATTTTTTGAATGAAAACCTCAAAATATCGTCTGGGAAAAGAGTGAGGGCTGTAGATTTTGTAGTAGCCGGTGTTGTAAATATATCAGGAAAGTTTGAAAATGTTGCAATAATTCAAGGGGCAACAGGTATAAATGACGATATTGTACATGTATGCGAGTTGCTTCGATTTACGCCAGGAAAACAAAATGGGAAAATTGTTGAAGTTTTATATTCTTTTTCTTTACACATTACTTATGGAGGATATATAACGGATTTTTCATCTGACATAGGAATTTCAGAAAGAGAATTATGGGATATGTATTTTGACGCAATCGATCCATATTATAGAAATGGTCCTCGAATTAATTCCGTTCCAGACGACGAACTCATTTATTTTAAGGCAGAGAAAATGCCGTTGTACAAAGGAAGCTTTAACTATCATTATGTGATTAACGAGATTGCAGAGAACTTTGAATGTAAAATGGATAAAACAATCAATCGTAATATCGTTATTCAATTTATTGTAAATGAAGAAGGACAGGCGGTGAAACCGATTGTTATAAAGGGGGTTAGTCCTCTTTATGATACTTGTTTCTGTAATGGATTGTTAAATTTGGGGGCTTGGGAACCAGGCGAAATAGATGGACGTAAAGTTAAAGTTTGTATTACCCTTCCTATAATGATTAGAAACGGTTTGCCTTGTAAATATGTTGAAGGAAAGTTGGTACCGATAAAAAGTAACGGTCTCAAATTATTGAAAAAGAGACAGTAATAAAATATATTAATTTTACTATTTTTGAAAACGTGTGATTTTTGATTTTGAAACTTTTACGTTCCATATTACCATTACTATTGCTATCCTTTGTAGCCCAAGCCCAGGCGCCTATAAAGGACGGTGCAATTCTTGCCGAATTTTCGGTGAGCGACAGCACCAAGGTCTATTTCTCGCAAGGAAATTTGCAATATCAGGGAAGCACTGGCACATGGCGTTTTGCCGAACACCAATGGGATTATGTGGGAAAAGACAATGAGAATATTTCAGAAAAATATAATGGCTGGATTGATTTATTCGGTTTTGGAACAAGTGGCTATAAGGGTAGAATGCCGTATATGACGAGTACGATTTATGCTGATTATATAATTGCAAAATCAGAATTTCCTTATCGAAGAAACTATAATCCTAATTTGGGTATAGATTTCGTGGAACTTGATAATGGTAATGGACAAAAATATGATTGGGGCTGGGGTTTTTGCCTCTCCGATGGAGGGATGGAGCAATATATAGAAGGATGTTGTTGGCGAACGCTTACCAGAAGCGAATGGAATTATTTGATTTCTGAACGTAAAAAAGCAGAGAAAAAAATTGGGAACGCACGTGTGAACGGTGTCTATGGGTTGGTTTTGTTGCCCGACAAATGGAAAACACCCCAAGGATTGGTTTTTAAACATTCCAACCTAAATGAATATTCTGAATCGGAATGGGAACAAATGGAGGCTAACGGAGCTGTGTTTCTTCCTGCTGCTGGAAGCCGAAATGGCAATTTTCTTCCTCCTGGCGATGCTTTTGAACGTTTGGGAGCTGGAGCTTATTGGTCAAGTACAATAGCAGAATTTAAGTATAGCTATGCTGTATCGTTTGATGAAGATGAATATGATTGTGGACGTGTACCGATGTCTATCGGGCTATCTGTCCGTCTTGTGCAGGATGTGAAGAAATAATCATTACTTTTCTCTTGAAAAAAAAGTAATACAAAAGTTCAAGACGGACTTGCTCCGCTAAAAATCAACTGCGTTCCGCTAAAAGAGTTGAAGTGCCGCATCATTGTTTTATAAACTTTCA
>JAEEQV010000308.1:0-3260 GCA_016285445.1 Bacteroidales bacterium | reverse complement strand
GACTGGATAGCCATCATAATTTCGCAGTTGCCGTCGGTCAAGCACGCCTGCAACAAGCGGTCGCCTTCACGGATAGAAAGTGCGATGATACCATTCTGACGAGGACGAGAATATGCCTCAAGCGTGGTCTTCTTAATGATACCGTTTTCCGTACAAAGTACTACGAAGTGATTCTTTAAGTAATCTTCGTCAGTTAGGTTATTTACAGTTACATACGCACGAACTTTATCGTCGTTCGATATGTTCAAGATATTTTGAATTGCACGACCTTTTGACACCTTCGTTCCTTCTGGAATATCATATACCTTTTGCCAGAAACACTTACCTTGTTCGGTGAAAATCAACAAGGTAGCATGCATATTCGAGATATACAGATGTTCAATGTAATCGGTATCGCGAGTATCGCCACCACGTGATCCTACTCCGCCACGATTTTGCAGTTTGTATTCCGTCAAAGCAGTTCTCTTGATATATCCTAAGTGAGAAATAGCGATTACCACATCTTCATCAGCATAGAAATCTTCAGGGTTGAATTCTTCTGCCGACATTTGAATGTCAGTTTTACGTTCATCGCCATATTTTGCCTTGATTTCGAGCAATTCATCCTTCACGATCTGCATTTGCATATCGTAGTTAGCCAACACGTCTTTGTAATATGCGATTTTCTTCTCCAATTCCTCATATTCGGCGTGAAGCTGATCCATCTGCAAGCCCGTCAACTGACGCAAACGCATTTCAACGATGGCATTAGCCTGTTCCTCGTCTAACGCAAATCGTTTCATCAAGTTTTCACGTGCCTCGCCCACGTTCTTAGAAGCGCGGATGATGTGAACAACCTCGTCGATGTTGTCACACGCGATGATAAGTCCTTCTAATATATGTGCACGTTTCTCTGCTTCTTTCAAGTCAAATTGCGTACGACGAACAACAACCTCGTGACGATGTTCGGTAAATACCGAGATCATTTCCTTCAAATTCATTGTCTTTGGACGACCACCGACCAAGGCAACGTTATTCACACTAAATGAGGATTGTAGATACGTGTATTTATACAATTTGTTTAACACAATATTAGGTACGGCATCTTTCTTCAACGTATAAACGATACGCATACCTTCCTTGTCCGATTCGTCGTTTACTTCGGTGATTCCTTCTATTTTCTTTTCCGTAATCAATTCGGCAGTACGTTTAATCAATTCTGCCTTGTTGACCATATAAGGAATCTCGTCAACCACAATCAGGTCACGACCATTTTCGTTTTCAAAACGTGCCTTTGCACGAATCACGATTCTACCTTGTCCCGTCTCGTATGCGTCGAGAACGCCTTGATAACCATAAATCGTTCCTCCTGTTGGAAAATCAGGAGCTTTGATTACGGCAGCAAGTTCAGGAATGGTGATTTCAGTATTATCAATATACGCAATGATAGCGTCAATCGTATCGGAAAGATTGTGAGGTGCCATATTGGTAGCCATACCAACAGCAATACCGGAACAACCATTTACCAACAGCATAGGAATCTTCGTCGGCAATACCGTAGGTTCGTCGTATTCTTCCGAGAAGTTCTTCTGCATATCGACCGTATCCTTGTTTAGGTCGGCAAGCGTTTCCGTCGCAATTTTCGCCAAGCGAGCTTCCGTATAACGCATAGCTGCTGGCGAGTCACCGTCGATGGAACCAAAGTTTCCTTGACCGTCAACCATAGGATAACGCATGTTCCAATCTTGTGCCAAATGGACTAACGTACCATTTATCGATGAGTAACCGTGCGGGTGGAACTTACCCATAACCTCACCCACGATTCTGGCCGATTTTTTATAAGGTTGGTCGGGCGTGTTACCCATTTTATCCATACCGAACAACAATCTTCGATGAACGGGTTTCAGACCGTCACGCGCATCCGGCAATGCTCTTGCTACAATTACGGACATCGAATAATCGATGTATGCCGATTTCATTTCTTTTTCGATATCAAATCGAATAATGTTTTCTCCACCAATTTTTTCTACTTCTTCTGACATTTTTTACTATTTTCCTGAGGGCAACTTTGCCCACTAAACATTCATAGCAAATTACCTATTTTTTTACGTATTTTCAGTACTATCTCCCCGACTTTTTATCAACATTTTTTTGTTAATAAAACGAATATGAATACACATTATAATATGATTGTTTTGAGGAACTAAAAAACGATAGAAAAATACGAAAGACAATGTAACCATCGTTTCTACTTTTGATTAGGAAAATAAAAGAATTCGAAGAAGTTGTTTATATTTGTATAAAATTTAAGACTATGCAAAGGTTCATTCTTTTAATTGTGTCTGTGTGTGCATTTTCTTTGCTACACGCACAAGATACAAGCCAAACGGTAAAAACGACAGGACACGTCTCGGTAAACGGTAAAACTGTCAACTACGAAGCTACGACAGGTTTTTTCGCCCTTAAAAACAAAGAAGGCAAAGCTGTTGCCAATATTTTTTACATTGCATACACCAAAAGCGACGTTTCTGATGTCCGTACCCGCCCTATCACATTTGTCTTTAACGGCGGACCGGGTTCATCTTCGGCGTGGTTGCACATGGGCGCAATCGGTCCCAAGAAAGTTTTGACCTCGGAATATGGCAAGGCTGAAATTCCTCCTAAAACATTCAATTTGGTGAACAATGACCAATGTTGGCTCGACATTACCGATTTAGTCTTCATTGACCCTGTAGGTTGCGGATTCAGCAAACCAATTGGCGAAGAAAAAGCCGACCAATTCTATGGTTACGAGAACGATATAAAGACAACGGGCGATTTCATCAATCAATGGACTAGCCAAAATAAACGTTGGGGCTCGCCGAAATTTCTTGCTGGCGAAAGCTATGGAACAACTCGTGCCTGTGGTGTAGTTGATTATCTTACAGATACTTACAATATGTATTTCAACGGCATCTCACTCATTTCGTGTGCTCTTGATTTTGAGACGCTTCGCGAATACAATACGAACCAAGTGTTGCCATACGTTTGCAACTTGCCCGTATTTGCCGAATTGGCCGTTTATCACGAAGTTGTAACGCCAACGGTGGAAATCAGCGAATTTATTGAAGACGTTGAGGATTTTGCCATAAACGAATACGCAGTAGCCCTTATGAAAGGTGATTTGCTGTCAATTAACGAGAAATATGCTTTGGCAAAAAAAATGGAAGGGCTGATTGGCATCAATGCCGACATTATTCTTGACCACGACCTGAAAATTCCAAGCTGGCAGTTCAGAAAAC
>JAEEQV010000307.1:0-3261 GCA_016285445.1 Bacteroidales bacterium | reverse complement strand
GTGCCGCTTTCCGCCAAACACGTGGATACGGGTATGGGCTTTGAGCGCCTCTGTATGGCCGTTCAAGGTAAGAAGTCGAACTACGACACCGACGTGTTCCAGCCGCTGATTACGGAAATTGGTGCAATTTCAAACACAAAATATGGCGATGACGCAAAACAAGATGTGGCTATGCGCGTGATTGCCGACCACATTCGCACCATTTCGTTCGCAATAGCCGATGGTCAGTTGCCGTCGAACATAAAGGCAGGTTACGTGATTCGTCGTATTCTTCGCCGTGCTGTTCGCTATGGATATACGTTCTTAAATCTTCATGAACCGTTTATGTATCGTCTTCTTCCTTGTTTGATTCAGACAATGGGGAAAGCATATCCCGAAATTATCGCACAGGAAAAATTGATTACAAAGGTGATTTTCGAGGAAGAAAAATCGTTCTTGAAGACATTGGAAACGGGTATCAATTTGTTGAACTCAAAGATTGAAAAAGTTAAACAAGCAGGTCAGAAGACAATTTCGGGCGTTGATGCGTTCACGTTGTACGACACATACGGATTCCCGCTTGATTTGACGACATTGATTGCCCGTGAGCAAAATCTTGAAGTTGACATTGACGAGTTCCAGAAAGAACTTGAAAAACAGAAAGAACGTGCCCGTCAGGCAACAAACATTTCGACTGGCGACTGGGTTGTACTTTCTAACGAACAAGGAAACGCGTTCGTGGGTTACGACACTAAAGAATGTATGGTTTCGATAGTGAAATATCGTCAAGTAACGGCAAAAGGCAAGACCTTGTTCCAATTGGTATTCGACAAGACTCCGTTCTATGGCGAAATGGGTGGTCAGGTTGGCGACAAAGGATATATTGAGGCAAACGGCGTAAAAACTACGATAGTTGACACCGTTCGCGAAAATGGTCTTATAGTCCATTTATGTGAAAAACTTCCTGAAACGCTTGATACGGAATTCAATGCAGTAGTAAATACCAAATCACGCGAATTGACGGAATGTAACCACTCGGCAACGCACTTGTTACAATTTGCATTACAACAGGTGTTGGGCTCGCACGTTGAACAAAAAGGATCGTTGGTTACGCCGGAACATCTACGTTTCGACTTCTCTCATTTTCAAAAAATGACCGACGAAGAGATTCGTAAGACGGAACAAATTGTAAATCAGTTGATTCGTTCTGATTATGCATTGCAGGAATATCGCGATATGCCAATCAACGAGGCAAAAGCAATGGGTGCAAAGGCGTTGTTTGGCGAAAAATACGGCGACAAAGTTCGTGTGATTAAATTTGGCGATTCAATGGAATTGTGTGGTGGTACACATATTTCGTCAACGGGAAAAATCGGTTTCTTCAAAATTGTTTCCGAAAGTGCCATTGCAGCAGGAATCCGTCGTATTGAGGCTGTAACATCCGACAATGCAGAGAAATTCATTTTCGAACAAGTTGATACGATTGCAACTATAAAAGAATTGCTGAAGAACCCAGTAAATCTGACGAAACAGGTAGAACAACTTGTTGCAGAGAATGCAAAACTGCAAAAACAACTTGAAGCATTCGAAAAACAACAGACGCAACAGGTTGCAAACGAATTGTTGAAATCGGTAGAATCGAAAAACAACATTTCGTTGGTTGTGAAGGAAATCTCCGCATCGAATGCCAATGCATTGAAAGACATTGCGTTTAGTTTGAAAAACAGTTTGTCGTCGTTCGTTGTTGTATTGGCAGCGAATGTTGATGGCAAGGCAAACGTATGCGTAGCCGTTTCGCAAGATGTTATCGACGATTACAAGTTGACAGCACAAGAATTGATAAAACTGATGGCAAAAGAAATTGTCGGCGGTGGTGGTGGTCAGCCATTCTTCGCTACGGCAGGAGGAAAGAATCCGCAAGGAATTCCTACCGCATTGCAGTTGGTAAAGAATAGAATCAACGAGATATAATTGTAGAGACGTCACATTGTGGCGTCTCTCAGAAATAAACCTAAAATAGGCAACCTAAAATAGGTTGACTTTTAAAATAACATTCTCTTTATATAATGTATTGTTAAAATTCTGTTTCTAAAAAACTACCCCCTTATTCTTGCTTTTTCTTTTTTTTTGTATTATCTTGCCAACGAGTATTAGTTTATGCTAAACCACTCAGTATAAGGTATTTATGAAAAGATTTTGTCTATTAATATTGTCAGTTAGTATATTTTTCTCCTCTGCGTGGGCAGATGGGACGAGGCAATTGTGGCCAAATACCGCCGCAGAAGGAGCGGCTCCGAATCCTAAGGCTGGCATAGCCGACAACCAATGTTTTCTTGCTTTAGGTTCTCGTGAAGGCGGTAATGGAGAATCACGACCTTTTGCCCGTTACCAGCATTCTTCGTCTAAGGCAAGTTGTTCAGCTGAAAATCGACTTTATTTTCGGCTCAAAGATGGTGAAAAAGTGTGCTTGGGCTTTGGTGGATACATGCCGAATGGCGGAAGTGCGACCAGTAATCCAACAAACGGTAGTGAAAAGGGTAAGTATCGTATTAGCAAGGATGAAGCTGTTGTTTACAGCGAGCAAAATCTTCCTTCTTCTGGAAATGGATTTATTTCAACGTATGCTCAAGCGTATTATGGTCCGAATATCTTAGATGGGAATAGTACTAGGGGCTATAGTCCTATTGTTCTTACAGCAGCAGAATTAGGAGGTGCAGGAGATTATTATCTTGAATTTGATATTGGTTGCGACTTTGGCGTTGCAGCGGGGCAACCTTTTGATATTAGCCTTTTTGACATAACCGTTGTTGACGGAAGTAACGAAGCAAAATCGGGACGTGTATGGTCTAAAGCATGGGGATTGAATACTAATGGTGAGACGAAACAAGTATGGGCGACGTTTTATACAATGAGTACCGACGGATATTTATCAAAAGTATATATGTCGGGTGCCATGCCGTATCGTTTTGTGTTTGGTTGTAATTCTTTTGGTGCAACCCGTGAATACGAAAACGAGCCTAACGGTGTGGAAAAAGATCGTCAATCTTATCCTAATAAGAATACGTTCCAACCAGAATACCCTGTTTTCCTTACTCGACCAGAGGATGATTTCTTTGGACATGTAGCTCAGGTTCCGAATATTCCCAAGGATTTGACGTTTGCTGGTGATGCAATGAGTTGCGAAGATTTACTTTTTGTTGTGCAATTGCTTTATAACGAAGACGCAACCATTGAATTATTGATGGATACCAATGGCGACGACGAACCAGATATGGTAATTGC
>JAEEQV010000306.1:0-3261 GCA_016285445.1 Bacteroidales bacterium | reverse complement strand
GAAAAGATTTGGAGAACAAGCATACAAATCATACGTATTGATAGATTTTGCGAATGTATCAAAGCGCATCACTGACAATTTTCTACAAAACCTCACCAATCTTGATATATTTTATCAGACAATCTCGTTGGAATATGGAGTTCGACTGTATCGACGAGAATCTTTGATAATTTTTGACGAAGTACAGAAGTTTCCTAAAGCTCGTGAAGCCGTAAAATATTTGGTCGCCGACGGACGATATGATTTCATAGAAACAGGTTCTCTCATTTCCATACAAGAGAATGTCTCCGATATTACTATTCCTTCGGAAGAACGGAAAATAAAAATGTATCCTTGTGATTTTGAGGAATTTGCCAAGGCACGTGGAGAAGATGTACTTCTTGAATACATACAAAATTGTTGGCAGAAGCAAAAACCGCTTGATGTAGCGGTTCACAATAAGGCAATGCGTATTTTCCGTGAATATATGTTGGTTGGTGGTATGCCCCAAAGTATTGTCGCCTATATTGAGAATGATTGTGATTTTTCGGCAAGCGACGTAGAAAAACGGGACATTTTATCGCTCTATCAAGATGATATAAAAAAATCTTCTCGACGCTATAATTCCAAGGTGTCTGCATTGTTCGACAACATTCCCGGAGCCCTTTCTACTCATGAAAAAAAGATTGAACTAACGCGATTTGACGAAAGTGGTTCCGCGACATTTGCAAAATATGACGAGCCATTGTTTTGGCTTGATGACTCTATGATTTGTAACCTTTGTTATAAATGCAACGATCCCAATGTTGGTTTTGCTCTCAACAAAAACGTTTCTCAGGTAAAATGTTATATGGGAGATACAGGATTATTGGTTAGCTTGGCATTCAACGAAAATGAATTGGCTTCAAACGAATTATACAAAAACATAATGAACGGAAGACTTTCGCTCAATGAAGGTATGATTTACGAAAACGCTGTAGCTCAAATGATTCGGGCAAAAGGGAAGAAACTCTATTTTTACAATGAATACGACAAAGAAAAGCACAGAAATTCTATGGAAATAGATTTCCTTTTGTCCAACGAAAGCAAAATGAATTTTAAAGTATATCCTATTGAAGTAAAATCCTCAAAAAATTATTCAACAACATCGTTAACCAAATTTTACCAAAAATTTTCAAGCAAAATAGGAGAATCATTCATTATACATCCCAAGATGTTTTCAATAGATGACGATTGTGTCAAAATTCCGCCATATATGGTCTGGTGTGCGTTATAAAAACATAGGTACCACACCACCATTCCCATTGAAAAATGAAATCAAAAAGAAAATGCGTGCCTTTAGGTACGCAACAATCTTATTACCTACGTAAGTGGCGATTTCCCATTCAATTTAAAGACATTACCATTGTGTGGGAAGAATAATATAGAATCTTGAAGATGAGGTATTGTTATTTTTCATAAACTTGCACAAATAGGCAATCCCTCTGGATTTGAGTTATTACTCTATGATTAGTAAAAAGTGAGTTCGATGAAGGTCGTTTATTTCACAACCTTCACCGTTTTCACTGCATCGTCAGCCGACAATTTCACTGTATAAATACCTTGCGAAAGTTCGCTTGCCGGAATTTGTACGACAGCTTTCACAATATCGCCAGTTTGTGTTTTGGCAACGACTTTGCCGTTTGCGTCAAGCACTTCTATTGTGAAATTATTGTAGTCGTATGCAACAAGGGCAATGTTGATTACATCCTTCACAATCGTAGGATATACAGCCACGTCGGCAGGGAACAGACTTTCAATAGCATCGGTATTTTCAACCTCTGCAATGTTACTGATAGCAATAGAGAACGGTCCCGATTCAGCTTTAGTCTGAAGTTCAACAACATTGCCATCGGTGTCTTTCACGGCATTTTCATAAACGGTTTCGTCTAATGCAAATGCCACACGAACCATATCTCCAGGCTTCAACGAACCTTCGGTGTCGGTCCAGCCAATAAAGTCGTCTTCCGATGAGAAATTATCAATTACTTCATAGCCTTCTATAAGCCCATCGGCATGCAATGACGGGTCGGTTTTTCGTAACAGGTAACTGCCGACAACATTTCCTTGACGAGGTGACTTGTACGTCCACCAATTTACGCCATAATTTCCATCTTGTGTTTTTACCGACTGAATGAACGAAGAACGATATACGCCGCTCGTAGCAGTATTATTACAGCCATCGGTTGTCAACAGACGATAATTGTAGGCACGACCTTCGAAATTAGTTGCTTCGTCAACCACGATTCCGAAATCGGAGAATGGAACTGCGTCGCCAACCTTTTCCCATTGCGTGTCGTTTATCTTACGTTCTACTTGATAACTTACCGTATTCACGTCGATAGTACGTTCCCAAGCAACAATCAGGTTCTTGCTTGATTCGCTATAAGTAATGATACCGATTTCTTCAGGATATGGATACGTGTATGTAACCGTAATGGTATCGAAGTTCTCACATTGATTGTTGTCAACGATTTTCACAGTAACGTATGCCGAAGAATCCAAACTGATACTTTGTGCAGTCGAACTAAGTCTTGAGCCATCATATTTTGTTATGTTCCAATCATATACGAAACCAGTACCAGCATCAAGTGTCGTTATGACTTTGTCGCATACGGTTTTATCATCACCAAGATTGATTGCAGGCAAGTCGTTTACGGCAGTTACCTTGAATGTTGCCGAACTTTCGCAACCCAAGTCATCTTGTGTAGTAACGGTGTAAGCAGCTACAGCAGCCGGAATAACGATAGATTGTGTCGTTTCGCCCGTATTCCACGCATACGATTCATATTCGCCTTGTGCAACCAATTCATAGTTAGTTCCAGCACACATTACCGAATCTTCTCTCAAGCTTACAGGAACCGAAACGCGAACAGTTACCGAGTCCGTCATTGTAGTAAGACCTTTGTGCATTGTTAGAACGTATGTCTGCGTTGTTTCAGGAGCAATATCAATTGTTTGCGATGTTTCATTGGTACTCCATACGTATGAATCAACACCGTCGGTTGCCGTCAATGTTGTGTTAGAACCAATACAAATACCAGCATTACGTTGCTCTATACCATAAACGACAAGATTTTCACCTACTTCGGTAATTTCGCCTTCGCCGTACATTACCTTGAATGTTACATCATAAAAACCTGTTTCTGGGAATTTCAACGTTTGAATTAACGCATATGGATCACTCAATTCCACACCGTCGATTATCCATTCGCCAGAACATTCCGAACCGTAGAATGTACC
>JAEEQV010000305.1:0-3283 GCA_016285445.1 Bacteroidales bacterium | reverse complement strand
GCGCAAGTCAGCACCGTAAACACCAAGGTTCAAGGCTTTTTGGTTCTCAGTATTATACTTTGTAGAATTTGAAGTAGGATTCAATAGTGATTCGTCGTATCCCGCACCTGCTTGTTTCAACAACAAAGTTGTTTCAACTGGTGAAGGCAACGAGAACATTACTTTCTTAACTTCCTTGACAAGATTTTCTTTCTGTGCTTGTTCTTCATCAACTACATTTGATGTGTCTGTCTTTTTATCGGAGTTGCTACAACCCACGATACCAACCATCAATCCCAAGACGATCAACAATCGGATTAGTTTTTTATTACTTCGCATACGATTTAATTTAAAATGCTACATATTTTGTTTGTGTAAAATTACTATTTATTTTTTATTTGCAAACAAATTCAAGACATAAATTTAAAAAAAATATAGCAATGGAATTAGAAGAAAGTGCTGTCATAAACGAAATCAAGACAATTTTCGAGTCAGAAAACGAAAGTGCAATTCACGACGCAATCGCCTACATACACGAAAACGGATCGCTCAAAACCCTACCATTATTATTTGATTTGCTTGTAACGACGACAAGCGACAACACAAAAAACGACATATATAACTGCTTGGCCGACACGAAGGACAAAAATGCGATGTCAATCTTCATAGAAGCATTGCACGACAGCCGCTTCGTAAACGAGAAAGCTCGCCTCCTCTCGGCTATGTGGCAGTCTAACCTCGATTTTTCAAAACATACCGCCGATTTTATACAATTATTATTAGTAGAAAATTATGAAACGGCTATTGAAGCATATACAATAATAGAGGTATGCGCTCCAAATCTCACCGAAGAGCAAAAGGCAAGCTTCACGAAAACCGTTTCTGAAGCTCTTGAACACGAAAAATCAGAAAAACGTGCCTTGTTGCAGGCAACGTTGGAGGTTTTACAGTAATAAATCAGAGACAAAAAAGGAGAACTTTCGTCCTCCTTTTCATTCATAATTATTCATTCCTAATTATTCCACCACTGTTGTATCAGCTACTTGTTGCAATGTATCTGCAATAGTTTGAAGCGTATCGCCAGCACATTCTGCTACTTCGGCTTCAGCGCCACAGTTGAATGGCCAAATGTCGAAATACCACAATGCGGCAACGCCAATGGCAATTAGAACCAGACCAATCAAAAGTTTCTTCCACCAAGGCATACCCTTGTCGGCAAACGGATCAGCCAATGTAACTTTCGGGAATTGAGCCATCTTCGTCAACGTAGCACCAAACGTAATGTTTACAAATGCCTGAGCATTGACAGCCCAACCGTTTGCGTTCAACAGCGGAGCAAGATTACGTTTACGCAACTTCAACCATGCCATCACCATCGACGGACCAGAAATCAACAATATGATTCCGATGAATACCAAAATAACTTGCCACCAGGTAAGTTGCGCAAAACCAGACACGACGCTTACGCAGAACGAGCCCAAGAAGCCCAACGCCATACCAATTGCGGCAAAGATACCGGCAAACTTGGCAATGTCGAACGGTTGCGCCTGTTGTGGCTTTGCTCCATCAGCTGGAGCGGCAGCAGCCGTTTCAGAAACCGAAGCAGTCATATTGTCGAACGACTTGGAATCCTTCTCGGCAGCCGATTTGTTAATCAAATCAGTTACCCAATTTGCAAATTTGCGGTACGGAGACCAGAATGCCTGACGAATACTGATAGGATTATCGATGATTTTTACAACTGTTGCATCCCAATCAACGCCGTCACGATCATAGAAAATCGCATTTTTGCCAACCATCAAGTTATCAATATCGCCGTCGGTCATTACGGCAACGATTGTCATTGTCTCGTTTTTCTTTTTAGAATGACAGTCACAGTACAACAAATACATACCGCTCAAGCCAGCAGTAAGATTGTGTTTGCCCATATCGCTCACCTTCACGCACAAATCGCAACTACGTTGGTCAATGTAAAGCGTACCGGCTTGAAAAATTGCCTTCTTATTCTCGTCGCGCGTGTAGAAGTCAGAGAAAGTCACATAGTTTTTAATCAACTTGTAAATATCTCTATAATAATGTGTTAGCTTATTCACAGTAACGATTTCGTTAGACTTGGTTTCTTCGGCTTTATCCTGTTCAACCAATGCCAACAACGCATCTTTCTGATTTTTTTCAACGATTTCCTTAATCACGTCAACGCCAAGCGATTCAACAACTTCGCCCATCTTTGCAGCTTTCCACGCTTCGTATGGTCCGAATTTCGCACCGATTGCGCTCCAATCTGCTTCGGAGATAGATTTTTGCTTTGGAAAATCGACATCAAAAATCAGAGATTTAAGATTTGCGAAAGCAGCTTCCCACGCAGGGTTTATGCCACCATTCAACGGTAGTTCCAATTTGCCGTTCACGCGAGCCAACGGATAGCCGGCAATCTCCTCGGTGCAAGCCGACAAACTTTTTTCGCTGATGGCTTCAAAACGAGCGACTGTCACATCCAACGCAGCCGAAGAATCAGAATTAAACGCTGTCAATTTACAACGCATGAAAAAGTCCTCAACTTTCTCTTTGAGAGCATTATAGGCAGCAAGCGCAGCTTCGGTATTATCACCATATGGGAACACAGTCGCCTTGTTTTCGTCCTCACTGGTGAACCACGTCATATAATCATTGCAGTTCGTGTAGAATGCCTCGATTTGTTCCGCATTCACACCATCAACGCCGCTACGGTCTGGCGAAGAGCCGATTGTTTTAACACAATTAGCTATCACGGCTTTGAGAGCTTCGTCATCGGTAGAATTTTCGGTAATCACGCCATCGCCGTTGAATTTCGTCTTAGCAAAAATCGCAATGCTGTCGGACGTGTCTGCAACCGAGATTTCATTTTTATCAAGTTCAAGATTTGCAAGAATCTGTTTTGCAGAATCATAGAGTTTCTTTCCGTCTTCGTCATCCTGATTAATATCGTCAAGCGAAATCGTATCTTCCTGCTTGAGCAACAAGTCAGGATTTTTCAACACTTTGGTAATCCACGTGGCAGCTTCAACAACTTCGTGCACACGAATTTTGCCGTCACCGTCAAGGTCCATCAATTCAAGTGTTTTTTCGTCAATTTCAAGACCTTTGGTCGGACAGCTCAGCACGGTCCACATTTTTTGGTCCAATTCCTTCAGGTGGGCTATATCCTCACCAGACTCAATGTTTACGCGAGGTACGCCGCCAACAGTTGAGAATTTCCAATTGTATTGTTTTTCAGCCATAGTTGTATTTTTACAAATTATTTATTCATAAGCAAATATAGTTTTTT
>JAEEQV010000304.1:0-3295 GCA_016285445.1 Bacteroidales bacterium | reverse complement strand
GTTTTATTGATGTGGAGAAGGCATTGAATTTTACTTCGTATTCCAACGCAATGCCAAAACCAAATTTATTATTGTATTTTTTGTTGTATTCATAAAATGCACCATTTCTCCTACCATTCTCATTGAGAATAAAATAGTTCAAACTAACAAAAGGACTGACATAAATTGCGGAATGTTCCGAATCATATATACTGTAAGCATAATTCAACTTCATACAAAACCATTTATTTCGACATTTAGTATGCTGAAAAATAGGAGTAGAAGGGTCAAAATTAGAATATTTTGTATCTGTGAATTCGCCTCCATAGTACACACTACCCAAACCAAATCCTATTCGATGTCTGTTTATAATTCTATTGAGATACATCTCGCCTCCCCAATTAGAATAATAATGTTCCAAACCAGACCGAGAATGAATTGCATCGACTTCAATCTGAAAACAAATAGTTTTCTCATTTTGTGCAAGAGCACCAAGTACAAAACACAACAATGCACATAGCATCAAAAAAAATGTTTTCTTCATAAGAATGAATTTTATAAGTTTCCAAAATTAAATTTCTTTACTTATATAGTCCGAAAAAAGTCAAAAGACTGCATGAGATTTTTGTTTTTTTTAAAAAAAAGTGTTTGAAAATGAACAACAAAACCGTATTTACAGTTTTGTTGTAAATCATTTTGTAAGATTGCAAAATAATTTTGAATAAATTCATATTTTTGGAAAAATTTTAAAACAAGATACAATGTTACCAACAGTTAATCCTACTCAGACGAATGCGTGGAAAGAATTGGAAAACTATTTCGCCACGTTCAAGGGTACTCAAATGAAGGATATGTTTGCCAAAGATTCTCAACGTGCGGCAAAATATTCCTTACAGTTCGAAGATATTTTCGTTGATTTTTCTAAAAACCTTATCGACGAGAAAGTTATGTCGCTTTTGCTGAAATTGGCAGAGGAATGTGGCTTGAAAGATGCCATCGAAGCTGAATTCACTGGCGAAAAAATCAATAAGACGGAAAAACGTTCCGTGCTTCACATTGCGTTGCGTAACCGTAGCAACTCTCCGATTTATTCCGACGGAAAAGATGTGATGCCCGACGTAAACCGCGTTCTTGCCCAAATGAAGGAATTCTCCGAAAAAATCATTTCCGGCGAATGGAAAGGTTACACTGGCAAGGCAATCAAATCTATCGTAAATATTGGTATCGGTGGTTCCGACCTTGGTCCTCTTATGGTTACCGAAGCGTTGAAACCATACAAGAAACCGAACATCACCAGCTATTTCGTTTCCAACATCGACGGAACTCACATGGCTGAAACGTTGAAGAAAGTTGACCCTGAAACGACATTGTTCATCGTTGCTTCCAAGACGTTCACCACGCTTGAAACAATGACGAACGCACAAACAGCCAAAGACTGGTTCTTGAAAGCTGCAAAAGACGAGAAAGCTGTTGCAAAACATTTCGTTGCCCTCAGCACAAACGCAAAAGCTGTTTCTGAATTTGGCATCGACACCAACAATATGTTTGAATTCTGGGATTGGGTTGGCGGCCGCTACTCGTTGTGGAGTGCAATAGGTTTGTCAATCGCTTGCAACATAGGTTTCGAGAATTTCCAAGAATTGTTGGAAGGTGCACACGCAATGGACAAACACTTCCGCAACACGGAATTCAGCAAGAACTTGCCTGTGATTCTGGCGTTGATTGGCATTTGGTACAATAACTTCTACGGTGCCGAAACTGAGGCAATTTTGCCATACGACCAATATATGCACCGTTTCTCGGCTTACTTCCAACAAGGAAATATGGAAAGTAACGGTAAATACGTTGACCGCAACGGAAAAGAAGTTTCGTACCAGACCGGTCCAATTCTTTGGGGTGAACCGGGAACAAACGGTCAGCACGCATTCTATCAATTGATTCACCAAGGAACGAAAATGATTCCGTGCGATTTCATGGCTCCTGCCATTTCGCAGAATCCTATCGGCGACCACCATCCAAAGTTGTTGGCTAACTTCTTCGCTCAGCCAGAGGCACTTATGATGGGTAAAACTGCTGAACAAGTTACTGCCGAATTGAAAAAACAAGGAAAATCTGACGAAGACATCGCAATGTTGCTTCCATTTATGGTGTTCAAAGGCAACATCCCTACAAACTCAATCTTGTTCAAGAAATTGACTCCGAGAACGTTGGGTTCGTTAATCGCAATGTACGAGCACAAGATTTTCACCCAAGGAATTATCTGGAACATTTTCAGTTTCGACCAATGGGGTGTACAACTTGGAAAACAGTTGGCTAACGTGATTCTTCCAGAATTGAAGAACAACGACGCAGTTTCGAGCCACGATTCTTCAACTAACGGATTAATTAACAAATACAAAGAAATGAGATAATATCTCTTTTCTCAATGTTTATTTTGTAGAGACGTGCCATGGCGCGTCTCTACTTTTTATGGATACAATGAAATTTCTGTTCGTTATTTTCATTTTTCTGCTGATTCTGTTCTCCCCCGATTTCTACATTTACGAAACGGTGGTGAATCCAATGGTTTTCGGTGGATTTCAGGGGTTATATTGGGTTCCGCAGATTGCAGTTTTACTGTTGATGGTGGCATTTGCGTTTGAAGCTGACCAAACGGCAAAGTTCCGTCATATAGGTTTTGCCGGTTTTGCATTGCTCTGTCTGCAATTGCCCAAAATTGCCTACACGTTGGTTGCACTTGTCGGCCGACTTGCCGCCTTGGTGCATATTCCAACTGCACCGTTTACCATTATTGGTGCCGGTTTGGCGGGAATCATCCTTGTAACGCTGCTCTATGGTTGTTTTGTGGAATTGTACAAATACGATGTGCGAACGGTTGAAATTGCTTCTCCGAAGTTGCCGCCTGCGTTCAACGGCTACAAAATCGTGCATATATCCGACATTCATAGTGGCTCGTGGAATCCGAACGGCAGACAAATGAAACGAATGGTTGAACTTGTTAATTCACAAAATGCCGATATGGTCTGTTTTACGGGCGATTTGGTGACGAACAATCATAGCGAAATCGATCCGTTTTTCGACATTCTCCGAACGATTCGAGCCAACGATGGCGTGTTTTCGGTGCTTGGCAACCACGATTATTCGTTTTTGATGAGCACTCGCGACACGTTGCAACGGCTGATTGAAAAGGAACAAAATCTTGGCTGGCGGTTGTTGTTAAACGAAAACGAGAAAATCACTCGTGGCAATGAAAGCATTGCCATCATCGGTGTTGAAAATGTGGGTCGTCCGCCATTTCCTCACGTAGGCGATTTGG
>JAEEQV010000303.1:0-3296 GCA_016285445.1 Bacteroidales bacterium | reverse complement strand
GAATGCCCGTCAAGCCAAACGTTTTTCCCCCTTTGAACTTAGGATGCTCAATACCACACTCGAATGAATGCGACTGCTTGTGGCACGTAGCACACGACATAAGGCTATCGACCTCGGTTCGCCCAGCAAGACGTCCATCGTAAAACAAATATCGTCCCAACTCCACGCCTTCTTCCGTCATTGGGTTGTCAGTCGGAATGTTCATATAATCAGGTGCATACGAAACGGGAAAGCGGTATGGCGTAGGCATATCGTTCTTTGTTTTTGGTTTGACAATATACGCCGCCACAGCTATATATACTACCATGCCCATCACAGCACCTACCAATTTCCACCATTTTATATATTTTCCAGCAAGCATAAACATAAAACAACCACACAAACAAAAATTGTTCTAATCATCTACAAAGATAGCATTATTTCACAATGAGTTGTTTTTTTACTACTTTTGCAACGCTATGGTACGATTACGTGATTTATTCCTGATTTTCCTGCAAATTGGCGCATTTACCTTGGGCGGCGGCTACGCAATGCTCGCAATGGTGGAAGCGAACATTGCCACCAAACGACACTATATTGAAAAAAACGAATTTTGGGATTTAATCGCGCTTATACAAACATTACCTGGCGTATTTGCCATAAACACAGCATTGTACGTTGGCAATAAACTGCGGGGAAAACGTGGAGCAATTATTTCCGCCATTGGCGCGGCATTGCCCTCGTTCGTCATCATTCTGCTCATCACGATATTCTTCACAAATTTTAAGGATAACGAAATTGTTGAACGTATTTTCAAAGGAATCCGCCCGTGCGTGGTGGCAATGATTTTAGTTCCCTCGATTCGGTTGATTATGCGTAACACGGTTTCTTGGAAAACAATTTGGATTCCATTTCTGACAGCAATCGCAATCTGGTGGTTCAAAGTGTCGCCCATACTCATCATTGTGATTGTATGCACGGCTGCAATTTTGATAGAAATGTATTCATACAACAAATTGAAAAAGCAATGAGTATCATACAATTACTATATGTGTTCTTCAAGCTTGGTTTGCTCGGATTCGGTGGCGGATATGCTATGCTGTCGATGATTCAATTTGAGTGTGTTGAACATTTTGCTTGGCTCACGCCACAGGAATTTTCCGACATCATTGCCATTTCGCAAATGACGCCGGGACCAATTTCAATAAACACGGCTACATTCGTCGGATACAAAGTGTTCGGTTTCTGGGGGGCTGCGGTGGCAACCATTTCGCTTTGTTTGCCGTCAATCATCCTTATGTTTGTAGTTACACGCTTTTTGATGAAAAACAAAGAAAATCACTACGTACAAGCGGTCATCTCACGGATTCGCTCCGTATTGTCAGGCCTCATTTTGGCGGCTGCATTATTGTTAGTGACACCCGAATCGTTTTTTGATTTCGGTCTTGGCGAATACAACTTCACGACACTGATTTTCATCGCCTCGTTCGTCGCCCTCTATTTCTTCAAACTTAACCCTATGTGGGTAATTGCGTGCTCAGGCGTTTTTGGAGTGGTAATTTTCTAAAACAGTTGGTTTTAAGATTGAAAAATAAGAAAAGGCTGCCACAATGTGACAGCCCTACGATTTTTTATCACGGAATTATGTAAACGTACCGTGTTTCTTCTTTTTTCGTGATGGTTGTTAGTAGAGACGGTGTGCACACCGTCTCTACAAAATCCTCGCCATCGTTATTTCACAGAAACCTTCACCGTCTCCACTTCAACATTCACAAAATACACCCCAGCCTTTAAATTCTGGTTTGCGATTTTTTTAGATTTATCGAGGTAATTTATCCAATGTTTTTTCCAATTTGGAGATTGTATGTAGTTGTTTTATAGCCATTTGTCTTAATAAATCTAACCGAGTTCCTTGATCATATCCTTGAGAAATAAGAATCGCATTGTAACTTTCAAGGTTCGCAAGCACCAAAAGTTGACCTATGCTTGCGTGGTCACGAATGTTACCTTTCTCATTTGGATTTTCGTCTTTCCATTGTTTCGCCGTTTTATTAAACATTGTCACATTTAGCAAATCTGCTTCGTCAGCATAGACATATTTTTTCTGTTCGAGAGTTAATTCTGGCAATATCAAATTTTCTTTTATGGAACTCGTATGGATTTTATAATTTAGTTTTGTCAGTTCACGATTTAAATTCCAATTCAGCGATAAACGACTATTCTCATCTGATTTCAGCCGTTTATAATCCTTTATGATATATAGTTTAAACTCTGGCGACAGCCAAGAAGCAAATTCCAACGCAATATCTGAATGGGCAAATATACCACCTCCATATCGTCCCGATTTTGTTATTATGCCCTTGCCGTTCAGTTCTTCATTCCACTTTTTAATGGAAAATGTAAATGCATTGCTTCCCGCATCTTTTTTAAACGTATCGAAATCGGTACGTTTAAAATCTACGTTATGCAAACTTTCCCATAGACCAAGAAATTCAACAATATCACGACCTCTCAACCACGAGTGAATTGTAATTCTTGGATCGGAACTTCTATATTTTGCAATATCGGTAAGAGAAATGTATTCATTTTCGAAATCCGAGGTATAGATACCTATTTCAATACCTTTTGCATGTATGGTTTCTTTAATTGTTTTCATAAAAACTCTTTTCTCGGCTTTAATTTTTTTGCAAAAGTACTAAAATTATCTTTTAATCCGCCCAGACCGCACGAAAAAAGGGACTCCCTCACGGAAATCCCTTTGACTTTTTTCTAAATCTACTCTTATTCTACATCTTGAACTACACGAACGCCATAACCATTGCATTTTTGCCACATATAATCCGTTCGTAAAGACTCACCAGAAAATTGAACTGATTTACTCTCAATAGCCGACCAATAATATCCATCGGCACCCGCATCATTAACTGTTGTTCCTAAACGATACCCTACAGCTGGCAAAAATACCGCTCCATTTGCTTCCATCTTTGACCAATCCGCAGTAGAATAAACATTCAACTCATACAACAATGAGTTATTAAAACCTTTTGTAAACGAAACGCCATTGGGCAATGTCCAATTATCTGGCAAAAGCACTACTCCATTTACACCGTTTACTTGAGCTGCACCATATAAGTTTGCAGCATTAGTACGTGAAGAGAACAAATATGCCCATTCATCTCCAGTTAACGTGCGCCATAATCTTTCTTCTCCGCCACCATTGGAAATCTTATTATAATATCCCCAATCATAATTTGTACCGCTTATTTGTCCAATACTATAACTGTTCGGATAATTATCGTATTCTCCAGAATTGTATG
>JAEEQV010000302.1:0-3304 GCA_016285445.1 Bacteroidales bacterium | reverse complement strand
CCCGAAAAAGTTTATATTGTTGCACTGCTTTTAGCAAAAAAGCGATTCGGTCAGGAAAGTTGGGTGAGTGGCTGAAACCAACAGTTTGCTAAACTGTCGAACGGGTTACCGTTCCGGGGGTTCGAATCCCCCACTTTCCGCAAAACAAGAAAGCTCGCAATTCAGCGGGCTTTTTTTTATCTATATATATATGTAAAAATCAATGGTCAAAACGAGACTTGAATAATAAAAAAAAGACTGCCCACACGGACAGTCTTTTTTCTATTCTGTTAGAGAATCTTAATTCAAATAGTAGTCAATCGTCGTAACCACACGAACGGTCTTAATGTACGGCGTATTGTCGTCACGATCGAAAATTGAGAACTGACCTTGATTTGCATATTTGATGCCACCCAAGTTTGATTTTGAATCGGTTGCAAATTTCTCGGCAACGACACGAGCGTTTTGTGTCGCCTCTTCTATCATCTGCGGTTTCAAATCGTTCAAACCGGTAAACTCAAATTTCGTGGAATTTCCTTCCCAAGACTCGCCTACTGCTATGGCAACACCTTGTTTCAACAATTCTTCCTGCGAAGAGAGCAATTTACGAACTAAATCCACCTTATTCGTAGATACGGTAATTACCTTGGAAACTTGATAACGGGTATGAACATAATCAGAAACATATCGTTCTGCCTGACGATCATAAACACTTGTAGCAGAAGAACTTATCTCCGACTCTTCAATACCGTTTTTCTTCAAGAATTTAATCACCGTGTTCGTTTTTTCCGTCATTGTTTCATACAAACCTGGCAAATCGTTGCCCACATCCTTCAACGTGATTGGCCACGTAACTTTGTCAGCCATCACCTCGCGTTCAGCAAGACCTTTTACCGACACATAATTGTCTTTTTTCGCAAAATCATCGATACCTTCCTTCAAAAGGAATCCCATTCCGATTAAACCGCACATAACGAGAACGGCGGCAATAATTTTTGATTTATCCATATCTTTAATTTTTTTAAGTTGTTTCAAAAAAAAATCCCTGTTTGTCTGACAGGGATTTGTCGGGGTTACCCGACTCGAACGGGCGACCTCTACGTCCCGAACGTAGCGCGCTACCAACTGCGCTAAACCCCGATTGCAATGCAAAAATAGTCAATTCTACCTTTCATTGCACACTTCCGCCAATTTATTCGTCGGTTTTTCCTCCAAGTGCCTCATACACACTACCAAAAACTTTTTTGATAATATCGCTTGCCCATTGGAACGGATTTTTACGAATGGCTTTTTCTTGGTCGCCGACCTTGAGGAACAAACCATCGAGCGCCTTTTCTGTCGTATATTCACCCAAATCGGCATTGACTTCGTGCAAGTTCAACGACTTACCCGTTTTTGTTTCATACGCCTGAATTGCAATGACAGCAACCTTACTATTTCCGTAATTTTGCATCAGACCATTCCATTTTCCTGTAATGTCGTTCCAAAGGCTTGTAGCAGAAGCATTTCCCACGATTTTCTTATCCAACGCCTTGTTGATTCTTGGTGCGTATGCATTGACCAACGAACCGTATGTCTGTTGTTTCAAATAAGTCGTCGCAGCCAAAGAGTCAAATTCGGTTCCCGATTTTGCCTGACTTTCAGGAACTTGTCCGTTCAAGATTGCCAACCCGTCTTTGATAGACAATCCCGTGATTGCATCCGAAAAAATTGGTTTTGCGTCGGCTGCGGCATCTTCGGCAGAACGGTTGATTGCCAAAACCAAATCATCTAACTTTTCGGAAATTTCATCAGTAACCGATGAAAAATATTGTATGCTACCGATTTGATTGATTTTTTCTTCAAGATATTGTGCCTCTTGCGGAAGAAGGATTTTGACCAACGCATCGCCATAATATCCATCCTGCAACGACAGCATAGCCGTAGAAGAGTCCGTACCAATATTTAAAGCTGTTTTCAAACCTAAAACCACATCGTTTGACGACAATTCTCCGTCTTCGCCCGATAATAAATCCTCACAAGATGTTAATGCTATCAATGCACTAATAATCAACAAACTACACTTTTTCATATTTTATTATTTTCATTTTTACGTGTCAAATTTAAATTATTTGAATAAATTTGAAAAGAATTTGAACAAATAGATATGAACAAGAAAGAAAAATACTCATTCTGTTTTCAAAAGTTTGCAGAAATCATGCCAAACCCGCAAACAGAACTGCATTACGCAAGTTCGTTCCAATTGCTTGTAGCCGTCATTCTTTCGGCACAATGCACCGACAAACGGGTGAATATGATCACGCCCGGTTTGTTTAAGGCGTTGCCCACGCCCCAAGCAATGGCAGACGCAAGCGAAGACGAGATTTTCAATCTTATAAAATCGTGTTCCTACCCCAAAAACAAGGCGAAACACCTGAAAAACATGGCTACAATGCTCCACAACGAGTATCACGACGTGATTCCCGACGACATTGAGGAAATGCAGAAACTTCCTGGTGTCGGCAGAAAAACTGCCAACGTGATGGCTGCCGTGATTTTCAACAAACCGGCTATGGCCGTCGATACCCACGTGTTTCGTGTTTCGGCACGCATATGACTAGTCTCAAACGCAAAAACCCCGTTGGAGACGGAAAAGCAACTGACCAAATTCATCCCCGACGAGAAAATGCACGACATGCACCATTGGCTCATTCTCCACGGACGCTATACTTGCAAGGCCATCAAGCCTTTATGCGACGAGTGCAAAATAAGTGCAGTATGCGATTATTACACTAAAAGCAGTACAAAATGAAAAAAACACTCTCCATCCTCCTACTTTTGGTTGCGAGCATCGCGTTTTCGCAAGAAATCCCCGTTGTGAAAAGCCAAACGTTTGAATACCAAGATTCTATCGTTGCCTACTCCATTCCTCAAAAAATGCAATGGTGGTACGAGGCACGGTTCGGAATGTTCATTCACTTTGGCTCATATTCCTACTATGGACACGGAGAATGGGATATGTTTCTCAGCAACTGGTCGAAAGAGGATTATCAGACAAAAATCACCAAAAACTTCAATCCTAAGCATTTCAACGCAAAAAAAATCGTTTCGTTGGCAAAACAGGCAGGAATGAAATACATTATAATGACCGCCAAGCACCATGAAGGTTTTTGCATGTGGAACACGCAAGTCGATGATTTCAAGGACTATACGAACACCACCACATTCGACCTCTACCATTATCTTGGATTTGAACGCGACCTGCTTATGGAACTCAAAAACGAATGCGACAAACAGGGTTTGAAATTCGGTCTGTACTACTCCATTCTCGACTGGAACCACCATT
>JAEEQV010000301.1:0-3306 GCA_016285445.1 Bacteroidales bacterium | reverse complement strand
GACGACCTTGCTGCAATGTCCTCTGGATACAAAGCACGCCAATCGGTCCCATCGGGATGGAAACTATCAGACCTATAATGATACCTTTTAAAAACAGACTAGTCATATTGCCATTTGAACACGCAAAAATACGATATTCTTCCTATTATAGTTGTGATTATTTGTAAAAATTCATCTCGTCGAGATATTGCCATGCAGCCGAAGGCATAAAACCTTGCACGTTTCGCCCCTGTTTTATCCATTCACGAATCATACTTGACGAAATTTCCATCAACGGGGCGTTCACGATTTCAATGTTCGGATTTCCTTCTAAGTCTTGTGGCATAACGAATCCCGGACGTGGATACACATAAATTTTGTAGTTTTCGATAATTCGCTGATAATTTTTCCATTTGTGTATCGATTGTATATTGTCGCCACCCATAATGAGCGAAAACGTGTGTTGAGGATATTTGTCATACAGATGAGCCAGCGTCTGGATAGTGTAGGAGGGCTGTGGAAGCGAGAACTCAACTGACGAGGTTCTCAGATGTGGAAAATCGTCAATTGCAAGTTCAACCATGTGAAGTCGTTGGTAATCATCTAATAACGTCGTTTTTTCTTTCAACGGATTTTGTGGCGAAATTACAAACCACAATTCGTCAATCGTCGTAGTTTCCAATATATAATTGGCTATCACGACGTGCCCCACATGAATCGGGTTGAATGAACCAAAGTAAAGACCTATTTCCATATAAAAAAAGCTGCCTATGATTTTTCATAGACAGCTTGACAAAACTATGTAAAAACAAAAAAAACTATGCGTTTTCAGCTGTCTCCGTCTGACTACTTACCAAATCTTTGTCAACAAGAATACGACCACAATATTCGCATACGATGATTTTCTTGTGACTCTTGATGTCTAATTGACGTTGAGGAGGAATTTTGTTGAAACAACCACCACAAGCATCGCGTTCAACGGTGGCAATAGCCAAACCGTTACGTGCATTGTGACGCAAACGACCGTATGCCACAACCAGACGTTCTTCTATCGTGCTTGTGATTTGTTCAGCTTGCGCTTTCAAATGATACTCTTCTGCTTTCGTTTCATTGATAATCGTGTTCAACTCTGTTTCTTTCGCATTAAGATCATCTTTTCTTTCGCTGAATTTTGTTTTGGCAAGTTCTAATTGTTGTTTCTTATTTTCTATATCGTTTTTGTATTCTCTAATACGTTTTTGTGCAAGTTCGATGGTCAATTTCTGGAACTCAATTTCTTTGTCAATAGCGTCAAATTCACGATTGTTGCGAACTTGGCGTTGATCTTCCTCATATTTCTTGATTTGCGCCTCGGCATCTTTGATTTCTTCGTTCTTGGCAACAATGTCTTTTTCTTTTTGTGCAATGTCCTCTTGGGCCTTTGAAATACGAGTCTCCAAACCAGCCAACTCGTCTTCCAAATCTTTCACTTCAAGTGGAAGTTCACCACGAAGACGTTGAATCTCGTCGATTTTTGAATCTGTTTCTTGTAACTTGTATAACAACGTAAGTTCTTGTTCTACTGTTTGTTTCGCTACTGTTTCTACTTGTTTTTTTGCCATTTTATATATAATTTATCGGGTTCGTATTGACCTTTGAAATTTGGATTGCAAAGTTATAAAATTTTTTCTTTAATAACTCATAAAAAAGTTCTTTTGTGAATTGTTCCGATTCATAATGTCCGATATCTGCCAAAATTATCTTGTTTTCGGCATTGAAAAAATCGTGATATTTCACGTCGGCAGTGATGAAAACATCGGCTTTTGAGCGAATCGCATCGTGAATGAGAAAACTGCCTGAACCGCCACATACGGCAATTCTTGAGATAGATTCTTTTGTAATGTTGGTGTGACGAATCACGCCGCAACCAAATGTGTCCTTGATCCTTTTGAGAAATTCCGTTGTTTTTTCGGGCGTTGGCAAATCACCAATCATTCCGTCGCCAACCAACGAAAATGTGTTTTTGATAGGGAAGAGGTCGTATGCAACTTCTTCATAAGGGTGATTTTGAAGCAAATTTGCAACGACAGCGTTTGTCTTTTCATTTGGAAAAACAACCTCGATTCGTGTCTCGTTTTCGTGGTGCAACTCGTTTTTCTCACCAACGAACGGGTGCGCGTCCTCATTTGCCCGAAACGTGCCGACGCCATCCGACGAAAAACTACATTTGTCGTAGTTTCCGATACAGCCTGCATCGGCAGAAAACAGTGCTTCCAAAACCGTTTCGGCGTGTTGTTTCGGCACGTAGGTGATCAATTTCGTCAGGCAATTTGCCCTCGGTGAAAGAATTTTTTTATTTTGCAGACCGATTTTATCACAAATCAGAGCGTTCACGCCATTGGATACAGAATCAATATTGGTGTGACAGGCATAAATGGCAATGTTGTTTTGCAAAGCGAGCATAATACAACGACCTGTTTCCGTTGCGGAATTGATTGATTTCAACGGACGGAAAATGAGCGGATGGTGCGAAATGATGAGATTTGCACCGCACTCAATAGCCTCACGTACAACGGATTCGGTCACGTCAAGCGTTATCAGCACTTTCTCAACTGCATCGGTTCTGTTGCCAACCAAAAGTCCCGCATTGTCGTAACTCTCCTGATAGGCAAGAGGAGCCACCGTTTCAAGTTCCGAAATAATATCTTGGACAGTCATAGCTTTATTTTTCTACAAATGTAGAATCAGTTTTGTGAAAATTCCAAAAAATCCAGTCAAATTATTATGTTTGCGAACCAAAGTTCATTTTGATGGAAGAAATATCTCTTGCGCATTGTACGCTTTGTCCGCACCTTTGTTCGGTGAATCGGGAACAGGGGCAGTTAGGATTTTGTCGACTTGATGCAGGTTTACACATCGCCAATATTAGTTTGCATACGGGCGAAGAACCGATAGAGGGAAGTGAGAAAGGCGTGTGTAACGTGTTTTTCTCACATTGTAATTTGCGTTGTTGCTATTGCCAGAATTATCAGATTAGTCAGCCTCAGTCCGTTATTCGAAATGAAATAACCGATTACGAGACTGCCGTGAATCAGATTGTTGAAATCTTACAGAGTGGCGTGAAATTTCTTGGTTTCGTTTCGCCTACAAGTCATATTCCGCAAATGCTTCGAATTATTGAAGCGGTGCACGAAAAGGGATTTTTCCCAAAGATAATTTATAATACGAATGCATACGAAAGAGTAGAAACCCTTCGTGTTTTGGAAAAATACGTCGATGTGTATCTTCCTGATTTCAAATATGCCGACGAATCTTTGGCGATGCGACTTTCTGGTATTCCCAATTATT
>JAEEQV010000300.1:0-3313 GCA_016285445.1 Bacteroidales bacterium | reverse complement strand
GTCGCTTCTGTTCTCATCGGCATCTATATCCATAGACTCATAAAACGCAATGCACCACTTGATGTTATTCTCGGTTTAAGCGCCATACTTGCAGGAGCGGCGGGAAACATCATCGACAGTGCATTCTATGGTTTAATTTTCAACGAAAGCACCTACGGTACGGTTGCCGAACTTTTCTCGGAAAGCGGTGGCTACGCCCCATTCTTGCAAGGTCACGTGGTTGATATGATTTACTGCCCCGTATTGCGAGGAACGTTCCCCGAATGGTTCCCTATTTGGAGCGGTGAGCCGTTCACATTCTTCAAACCGATTTTCAACATAGCCGATTCTGCAATAACAATTGGAGTGTTCTATCTTCTGATATTCCAGCATAAATTTTTTAAAGACGCATAATATGAAACGTTTTTTCTTGCTTTTACTCGTTCTTCTACCCTTTGGAATCTTTGCACAAACACAAAGCAAATTCATTGTCGTAGATCAATTCGGATATCTTCCCGATGCCGAAAAAATAGCCATAATCCGTTGTCCTGAAGTAGGATTTGACTCGGCAGAGACATTTGTTCCCGGCAAAAAATACGCTCTTGTCGATGCAAAAACAGGAAAAAAGGTTTTCAAGAAAGCCATCGTCGCTTGGAAAAACGGTGCCGTTGACAAAAGTAGCGGTGACAAGGCGTGGCGATTCGACTTCTCTTCGGTAAAAAAATGTGGGACATATTATGTTTTAGACATTCAAAATAACGTAAAATCATACACATTCTCCATTGCCGACAATGTGTACAAAGACGTGCTGATTCAGGCATTGCGAACATTCTATTATCAACGTGCTGGATTCAAAAAAGAGGCAAAATATGCGGGAAATTGGGCTGACGAAGCAAGTCACATAGGACCAAACCAAGACTTGGAAGCACGGAGCTGGATGGACAAAAGCAATCCTGCAACAGCAAAAGACATTCACGGAGGTTGGTTCGACGCAGGTGATTTTAATCGTTACACAAACTGGACCTGTGACTACATTGAGTATCTGCTCCTTTCTTACGAAGAAAATCCCGCAGCGTGGACCGACGATTTCGGCATTCCCGAATCAGGGAACGGCATTCCCGACATCTTGGACGAAGTTCGTTGGGGTTTGGAACATATTCTTCGCCTTGAAATGAACGGAACAGGTGCCTTCATCTCGGTAGTTCACGCAGGTTACGGCACGCCACCTTCAACCAATAATGAACCGACGTATTGGGGCAACCCGAGCACATCGGCCTCGTTGTCGGCAGCAGGAGCATTGGCATATGGTTCAAAGATTTTTGCACAATATGACAAAGCATTCTCAGAAAAAATGATCGAAGCCGCACAACGTGCTTGGGACTGGGCTAACGCAAACCCCGAAGTGTATTTCTTCAACAATAGCAGAGAACACGGAACCGAAGGACTTGCAGCCGGTCAACAAGAGATAACCGACCCGATGCACAAATCAGAATTGAAGGTGCTGGCTTCACTTCGCTTGTTTGATGCGACAAAAGACAAGAAATATCAGGACTATTTTGACACATATTACAAAAACACCCGTTTGGTTGCATGGGGACTTGTATTTCCTTTCGGCGAACTAAACCAAGATATGTTATTGTATTACACCAAGTTACCCGAAGCAACGCCCGAAGTGGTAAAACAAATCAGATATTCTTATCAACTTGGTATCGATACCATTTGTAACCTCTTCTCCATCCGCGATGACGACGACCCATATTTGGCGTGCCAGAAAGATTACGTTTGGGGAAGCAACGGAACAAAAGCAAAACAAGGATCAATTTATTACAACTTGCACCAGTATAACATAATGCCCGAATTATCGGAGAAATCTGTTAATTATGCTGCTCGCTACATTCACTATCTACACGGTGTAAATCCGTTGTCGAAATGCTATTTGACAAATATGGCAAATTTCGGTGCCGAAAACAGCGTTCGTCAAATCTATCACGGATGGTTCTGCGAAGGTAGCGACAAATGGGACGAAGCAGGCGTTTCAACGTATGGCCCGGCACCAGGATTTGTTCCCGGCGGACCAAACTTGGAATATGACTGGGACAGATGTTGCCCCAAAAACTGCGACAGCGAATACAACAACTCGCTCTGCTTTAAAATCGACATTTCACCACTTAAAAATCAACCGGCACAAAAATCATATCTTGATATGAACATGGGATGGCCAATAAACGCTTGGTCAGTAAGCGAAATTAGTGGCGGTTATCAGGTACAATACATTCGTCTATTGTCAAAATTTGTAAAATAACACACCAACGATGAAAAAACAAAAATGTTCTTTTTGCGGTCGCAGCGAAGACGAGGTTTCATTACTGCTCAACGGTCTTGAAGGTCATATCTGTTCCGACTGCGTAAACCAAGCAAGTTTGGTTATAAAAGAAATTAATCAAACACAAAAAAAAGGAAACACAAAGAATTTTTCCAACATCAAACCAATTGACATCAAAAAACATCTTGACGAATATGTAATTGGTCAAGAAGATGCGAAAAAATCGTTGTCGGTTGCCGTGTATAACCATTATAAACGTATCTCACAAGCAACGAATAACGAGGTTGATATCGAAAAGTCAAACATTATTCTCGTCGGTGAAACTGGTACGGGAAAAACCTTGCTGGCAAAAACTATCGCCAAATTTCTTGAAGTCCCCTTCGCCATTGTCGATGCAACTGTATTGACTGAAGCGGGTTACGTTGGCGAAGATATTGAAAGTTTGCTCGTCCGTCTGCTTCAGGCATGCGACTACGACGTTGCCAAAGCCGAACAAGGCATTGTGTTTATTGACGAGATTGATAAAATTGCAAGAAAAGGAGACAATCCGTCTATTACCCGCGATGTTTCGGGTGAAGGCGTGCAACAAGGCTTGTTGAAATTGCTGGAAGGCTCCGTCGTGAACGTTCCCCCGCAAGGAGGTAGAAAACATCCCGAACAACGAATGATTGCCGTAAACACAAAAAACATTCTTTTCATTTGTGGCGGCGCGTTCGAAGGCATACAGAAAATTATTGCGCGACGCCTGAACACGCACACGGTGGGTTACGGCGTAAAAGAGAAAAATCAATCCATCGACAAGAATAATTTCTTGCAGTACATTGCCCCACAAGACTTGCGTACATTTGGACTGATACCAGAAATCATCGGTCGTCTTCCTATCCTCACCCACCTCAATCCGCTTGATAGAGATGCCTTACGGAGAATTTTGACTGAACCGAAAAATGCGTTAATAAAACAATATATCGAATTGTTCCGCCTTGACGGCATTACGTTGGAATTTACCGACGA
>JAEEQV010000299.1:0-3316 GCA_016285445.1 Bacteroidales bacterium | reverse complement strand
ACGGATTACCGAGCCACCCATCATTTTCACGCCTTCAAAATAGGCCAAACCAGCCATAAATCGTTTGTCGAGCGTAGTCATCAATTGATAGATTTCTCCTGGTTTTCCGTCGGCGCACGTAAAAGAGATTGCCTCGTTGTAAGCCAATCGTTTCCAGTCATTTGCGGTAGCGGCAAACGTGGTCGGCTCGCTCAGCGTACCCGAAGTTGACATATAATCTGCAACTTGCGAAGGTTCAACGCAAAGAAAATCCATATTGTGCGTTTGTAAATCCTCTTTCGTCGTAAACGGAATGTAACGAAGGTCTTCTAATGTCTTGATTTTTGCAATATCAATATGTTCTTTCGCGAACATACGTTGATAAAACGGAGATTTTGCCTGCAAATATTGAAGCAAGTCTTGCATTTTTCCCTCTTGAAATTTCTTTATTACCTCTCGAGGTTCGTATTCTATTGCTGGTTGAAACATATCAGAATAAAATTTGTGCAAATATACCAAAATTTATGTACGCTTGGGGACTTGTTTATAACTGGTAAAAAAAAGTTAGCCCCGAACAGACTGCTCAATTCGGGGCTAATGTAGTGACAAAGAAAGTATTAAAGACCTAATTCTTTCTTTACTAATGGTGTAATATCAGTTGCCTTGTCCGATGCTATGATAGAACTTCCCGTGCTTGTATCGAAGATGTAAAGGAAGCCTTCACGGTTGGCAACGGTTTTTATTGCATTTTCCGCCTTCGTCATAATTGGTTCCAACAATTCAGTCTGACGTTGATTCAATTGTGCCTCGGCATTTTGCTGATACTGCATAATTCTTGTCTGCATATCCTGTAATTCTTGTTCAAGCAAACTTAAACTTGCCTTACTAAGTGTATCTTGTGATTGTTGAGCAGCCAAATATTTCTTGTTGAATTCAACCGACATACTTTCTATGATGCCTTTCATCTCATTGTATTCTTTCTCCAATGTTTTTTGTGCTTCTGCTTTTTCGGGCATAGCGGCAATAAGTTCTTCAAAGTTGATATGACCAAATTTTTGTGCTTGTGAGTTGAGTGAAACGCCGCAAACAAGCAAAACGGCAATGGTAATTTTTGATATTGTTTTCATATTTCTATTTTTAAAACGTTGCAAAGATACATTTTTTATTTATTTGTCTATTAAATCGATAAAACAATCATTTTTTCGTACATAAAACGTGCCAACTTTCCGTTTCGTATTTGTGATTTCGAAAAAAAACGAAAAAAATTCCCGTAGAATTTGTAGGGAATAAAAAAAAGACTACTTTTGCAACGTCTTTTTTGAAAGATGGATTGATTCAGTAGCTCAGCAGGTAGAGCACATCCCTTTTAAGGATGGGGTCATGGGTTCGAGCCCCATCTGGATCACAAAAAACCACGCTAGTTGCGTGGTTTTTTTGTATCTAGAAACTTTCCAACTTACATACCTACACGTACATATTCACAATTGCCTCGTACAACTCCTGTTTACCACTGGTTTGTTTCGGCTCCCCTACTTTCTTTCCGTAAGCGTATGCCTCTTCAAACGTCATTTTGCCTTCTTCGAAACGTTTCCCTTCGCCCGAATCGAAACTTGCATAGCGGTCGGCAACCATTTTCTTGATTGGAGATTGTTCCAACAATTCTGCCGCACTTTCCAATGCGCGTGCCATTGCGTCCATTGCGGCAATGTGTGCGATGAAGATATCTTCCAAATCGGTTGAGTTACGACGAGTTTTTGCGTCGAAGTTCGTTCCGCCATTATGGAATCCGCCGTTTCGGATGATTTGCATCATTGCTTGGATAAGTTCAAAATTGTCAATCGGGAATTGGTCTGTGTCCCAGCCGTTTTGGTAATCGCCACGGTTTGCATCGATTGAGCCGAGCATTCCTGCATCAACGGCACAGGCAAGTTCGTGTTCAAATGTGTGTCCTGCCAAGGTTGCGTGGTTCACTTCAATATTGATTTTGAAATCCTTGTCAAGATTGTGCGCTTTCAAGAAACCAATAACTGTTTCTGTATCAACATCATATTGGTGTTTTGTCGGTTCCATTGGTTTTGGTTCTATCAGGAACGTGCCTTTAAAACCTTTTGCACGAGCGTAGTCGCGGGCCATAGTGAGCATGGTCGCCATGTGTTCCTTTTCACGTTTCATGTCGGTGTTGAGCAGCGACATATAACCTTCGCGGCCACCCCAGAACACGTAGTTTGTTCCACCAAGTTCAATTGTTGCATCAATTGCATTTTTAATTTGTACGATTGCACGGGCAACCACATCAAAGTCGGGATTTGTTGAAGCACCATTCATATAGCGTTTGTGACCGAACACATTAGCCGTTCCCCACAAAAGTTTTATGCCTGTCTCGGCTTGTTTTTGTTTCAAATATGCTACAATTTCCTTGAGGTTTTTCTCATATTCTTCAACAGTCGTAGCTTCTTTCACCAAGTCAACATCGTGGAAGCAGTAGTATTCTATGCCCATTTTCTGCATAAACTCAAAACCAGCGTCGGCTTTGTCTTTTGCAGCCTGCACAACATCGGGATTTTCGTTCCAAGGGAATGACTTTGTTCCGCCGCCAAATTGGTCGGTGCCGTCGGCGCAGAGCGTGTGCCACCATGCCATAGCGAATTTCAGCCATTCGCTCATTTTTTTACCCATCACCATTTTGTTTGCATCGTAGTAGCGGAATGCCAATGGATTTTTACTGTTTTTTCCTTCAAACTTAATGTTTCCAATTCCTGGAAAGAATTCTTTTTTTGTCATGTTAAATATATTTCTTTAAAATTCTACAATAGTGTATAAATTACACTTTGCCCATTGTAAATTACACATCTTATTCATTGACATATAAATATTTACGTACAAACACAAGAACAAAGTTTCATTTTTCCAAAGATAAACTTTATTTCGATACTTATATTTGCTACGAGCAAGATTTTTTCAAAAAATACGAACCAACAAAAAAAACCGAAACTTTTTTACTTTTTAAAATGGGAGACAGTCTGTACCGAGTTATTCAAGACTGATTTTGTCGAGCTCGTTCTCGAAAAGTTCAAGATTACCGCTCAGGTAATTTCGTTTTTAAAGCCCAACTCCACTTCTCATATGCCTCTTGGTATTTTGTCTGATTTTTAATATCAGGCTCTATGACTTCAACTTTTTGTAACGATGCAAAGGCTTCTTCTGCATTTTTATAATATCCCGATCCGATTCCAGCTCCACGGGCTGCGCCTACGGAACCGTCAGTGTTGTAGAGTTCTATTGTTGCTCCCGAAATACTTGCCAACGAGCTTCGGAAAATCGGGCTTAAAAACATATT
>JAEEQV010000298.1:0-3321 GCA_016285445.1 Bacteroidales bacterium | reverse complement strand
CAAGTTGAAAGTTCGTGGTAGCTACGGTACTTCGGGTAACTCCGAAATTGACGATTATTTGTTTATGCAGTTATACACCTTCGGTCAAAACTACATGGACGAGCCGGGTAGCACGCTTTCTACTATGGGTAACGAGAATTTGACGTGGGAGAAAAACCACAATGCCGATTTTGGTATTGACGTCAAATTTATGAAACGATACAATCTAAGCGTGGATTTGTATAACAGAAACACGTTCGATTTGCTTTTGGCGGTGCCAGTTTCAATGACGACGGGTTACGAGAGCCAGATGCAGAACGTGGGCTCTATGGTAAACCGAGGTGTGGAATTGTCGTTGTCGGCAGTGGCTGTCAATCGTGACAAATTCAATTGGACCACAACGCTCACATTCGCTCATAACCATAACGAAATCACCGAATTATATGGTGGCGACACGATTGTGGTTAGTACCAAGATTCGTACCGTCGGCCAGTCATTGCAAACATTTTATTTGGCAGAATGGGCTGGCGTGAATTCAGCTGATGGTTCTCCAATGTGGTACGACGCAAACGGAAATCTTACCAAAGATTACAACAAGGCTCGAAAGGTAATTGCCGGCACTGCCGATCCGAAATTCACCGCTGGTTGGACCAACAATCTTACCTATGGCAACTGGGCGTTGAACTTCATGTTCTATTGTAGCTATGGCAACTTGATTTTCAATCAGTTGAACAACGAACTGATTGCCGATGGTGCCACAACGGAATTGAATCAGTCTGCCGACGCTCTTGATTATTGGAAACAGCCAGGCGATAACGCAAAAAATCCTAAAGTTGTTCAAAATAACGGTAGCAACGGTAACAGATTCTCTACCCGTTATTTGGAAGATGGTTCGTATATCCGTCTGAAAAACATTCAGTTGAACTATACAATTCCGTCGCAAGTGTGCGAAAAAGTGAAATTAAGTCGTTGTATGATTTATGCACAAGTGCAGAATCCGTTTGTATGGACAAAATTCAGTGGTCTTGACCCCGAAACTCGTTCAAACGGTATCTATTACTACGATTATCCGAAACAACGCTTATTCTTGATGGGAGTAAATCTTTCGTTCTAAATCGTCTTAAAAAGACCATTAGGTCGTTGCTATAATTATTTCCCCCGTAATAAACAAAATCAAGGGTAAACTATTCTTCCACCGAAATGGTTTCCAAAGCTTTACGAACACGTTTAAGGGTTTCTTCCTTGCCAATCATTTCAAAAATGTCAAACAAGTGGGCTCCCATACAGGCTCCAACGACAGCAAGACGCAAGCAGTTGCATATTTGTCCAACGTTGAATTCATTTTTCGCAATAAAAGCCATTGTTTTTTCTTCCAAAACTTTTGACGTGTAGTCCGTCTCGTTTTCCAAAAATTCCAATGTAGCCTGAATTTTCTCGGCAGCATTGTCTTTCCAACGCTTCTTTACGTCTTTTGGCTCGTATGATTGTGGTGCTTCGAAGAAATAGTAGCCATTTGTCCATAAATCCTGTACAAATACAGCACGTTCCTTAATCATATCGCACACGCGAACAACGTAATCCGTTGATGCAGAGATATTTTTCTCTTTCAGAATTGGCATAAACATTTCTGCCAATTTGCTTGACGAAGTACGATGAATCCATTGTTGGTTGAACCATTTTGTTTTTTCGGGGTCGAAACGTGAACCAGATTTCCCCACACGTTCAAGCGAGAATGCCTGAATGAGTTCGTCCATGGTGAAGATTTCTTGTTCTGTTCCAGGGTTCCAACCAAGCAAAGCAAGCATATTTACAAATGCCTCAGGCAGATAGCCATTTTCGCGATAGCCCTGTGCCGTTTCGCCATCGTCGCCTACCCAAAACAGCGGGAATACGGGAAAACCAAGTTTATCGCCATCGCGCTTGCTTAACTTTCCTTGTCCTTGTGGTTTCAAAATCAATGGAAGATGAGCAAATTTAGGCATCACATCTTCCCAACCAAACGCACGATACAAAAGCACGTGCAGAGGCATAGACGAAAGCCATTCCTCGCCACGAATTACGTGAGTAATCTTCATCAAATAGTCGTCAACCACGTTTGCCAAGTGGTATGTTGGCATTCCGTCAGATTTGTAAAGAACTTTGTCGTCTAACTCGTCAGTGTTGAAATGTACGTCCTTACGGATTTCATCATACAAATCAACATTCTGATTTTCAGGCATTTTGAAACGAATTACAAAATGTTCTCCCGAGTTCAAACGTTTTTCAACCTCTTCTTTCGACAACGTGAGGGAATTGCACAACTCCATACGAGTTTTGTGGTTATACACAAACGGAACTTTTTCCTGTTCGCCTTTGGTACGCAACGCAGCCAATTCTTCGGGTGTGTCGAATGCAAAATATGCATTTCCCGACTCAATAAGCTGATATGCATATTGTTTGTACAACGGTTTGCGGTCGCTTTGGCGGTATGGTCCGTAGGGGCCTTCGGGCGTAACGCCTATACCTTCGTCAACTTTTATGCCGCACCATTTCAGCGATTCTACGATATATGCCTCGGCATTTTTCACAAAACGAGTCTGGTCGGTATCTTCAATACGCAACAAAAAATCGCCACCGTTTTTCTTTGCAAACAAATAATTGAACAATGCGGTACGCACGCCACCCATGTGAAGTGGGCCCGTAGGACTTGGTGCGAAACGCACGCGAACTTTTCTTTTTTCCATGTGTATTTTTCCTTTTTTACTGATTAATCTTTGCCCAACTATCTTTCAGCGTGCATGCACGGTTGAATACCAAGTGTTCTGGCGTAGAATCCTTGTCGACGCAGAAATAGCCGAGACGCTCGAATTGCATTTTGTCCAAGACTTTCACGTCTTTCAATGCTGGTTCCATTTTGCAGTTTTGTAATACTTGCAAAGAATTTGGATTCAGATTGTCGAGGAATGTCTTGCCTTCTTCAACCTCTTCGGGTGCCTCAACGGCAAACAAACGGTCAAATAGGCGAACTTCGGCGTCAAAGGCATGTTGTGCCGAAACCCAGTGAATCGTTCCTTTCACTTTTCGTCCGTCGGGTGAGTTGCCACCTCGTGAAGCCGGGTCATACGTACAACGAATTTCGGTAATATTTCCTTCAGCGTCTTTTATAACTTCCTGACATGTAATGAAATATGCGTAACGCAAACGAACTTCTTGTCCGGGAGCCAGACGGAAATATTTCTTCGGCGGATTTTCCATAAAGTCGTCTTGTTCGATATACAATTCGCGGCAGAATGGAATTTCACGCGTTCCCGCCGTTTCGTCTTCGGGATTGTTCACCGCAGTCAAGTATTCTGTTTGTCCTTC
>JAEEQV010000297.1:0-3324 GCA_016285445.1 Bacteroidales bacterium | reverse complement strand
CTTGAAAATCTATTTGACAAGTGGTCTCAAAAAATAAAAGAAAATGGTGATGGAGAATATTTCACTAAAGATGGCATATTACGGAAAAACAATTTAACAGAAGCACAATTAGAACAAAACTGGTTTTCTTCAGAAAAACGTGTTCTTTTTTTATTAAAAGACCAAAATCAAATTGGTTGGAAAGGCAACGAAGACATTCGTGATTGGCTAAAAGATGTTGAATCAGACACTGAAAAGAATCGGACTCAAAAATATGAGAACCGAAATCTTAACTCTTCTTTCATAAAAAATATAGCGTATCTACTCTGGGGATTAACAAAAACAAATCACGAATGTGATTGGTGGTATGATGAGATTACACAACACATAGAAGAGGTAAAAACCTTTTTCAATACGCAACCGTTTGCATTGGTTGAATGTAAGAAGATGCCGGGAGGTGGCGAACTTGATGATAATGTATTAAAAAAACACCTTACTGATTATGGCTGTTTTCTTAAAAAAGAAATCAATATTTTAGATCCTAACATTATAGTCTGTACAAGTCAGTATATCTACGATTTTGTTGTTAATAATCTATATGATACAAATGAACTGATATCATTATCCTTGGAAAAACATAAAAGCCTTCGAATTCATCAGCCTTCAAAAACATTAATATTTTGTTCATACCATCCAAGTACTTTTGGAAAATCAAAAGATTTTGTTTATGAAGGTGTAATGTATCATTACAGAGAATTTTTGAAATCTAAATATTCTTTTTAAATAACGGCAAGACGATTTTTCGCCTTGCCGTTACAATCCTACTTTTTCGGCACAAAAGCATAGGTTTTACCATTAATAAATTTCGCTTCTCCACCCAAAAGTCTTGCTGCCTTTTCTAGTTCTGCTTGTGAACTGTACGTTTGAACGTTTCCGTTCGGAAAATTTAACTGATACATAATGTTTTATATTTAAATTTTGCCTCCACTTACGGCTTTCGGCATCTCCGTTTAGCTATTGATTTCACTATCGTTTTCCACTTTTTTGATACACTCCTCAACATCGGCAATCAACTTTTTTAAGAATTCTGTTTTTGCGGTTTTGTCGGGAAAATTATCAGGATTGGATTTGAATTCCATATCAATTAACTCTCTAATCGTAAATTCCCATCCCATATCATCTTCGTCCGGGGCAACGTAAAAATAATAATCGTTCATATCCATAATCCCTAATATGTGTCGGGCACAACTTTTAATTAATGATTACTTCGCAAACATATTCTCAACCTATGCCAAATCAAGGCAGAGGTTTGAAAAGAATTTTTTTCATGTGTGGAATTTGAAATCAATCATTCACTACCACCAAACATACCCGTATTGGTTCCGTCATTGATTCGTCCAATAAATAATTCCATAAAATATAGGTATCGTCTTGAGACTTATGGAGATACGAAAATACTTCCTCAAGTTCCCCTGTAGTAGGTTCGTTTTCTACGTTGTTAACGGCAATAAGCATCATAATTCGATGTGGGAACTGCAATTTGCTGAAATCTTCTTTACACTGCGGTTGAAAATCGTTGATAAAAGGGCGTTTCAACGCATTTTTGTACGCTTCTTTGAGCGTTTTTCCATAACCAATCGAGGCAAAAATTGCCTTCTCGCACATGGTTTCATCTCCATTTTCGCCGACAAGAAAATGCTTTACATCAAGGTAATCAATGGATACCCAAGACACTTTGTAGCAACTTTCCCAAATACCATTCGCCACAACTTTCGCTTCGGTTTTTGTGATGGTTTCAAACTCGTTTTCGCCCAAAACAGTGGCGATCATCTTTTTCAACTGCTTGTACGTTTCCGTCAAGTCTTTTTCTTCGTAAAATTCTATTTCCATTGTTTTATTTTTTCGACAAATAAACAATGGAGGTATGCCAAATCAGGGCAGTGGTTGGATTTTTTACTTCCGCCGCTGACGAAAAAATTACTTTTGAGTATTTTGTGATAGAGAAGTGATAAGACTTGTCGTGAATCCTGCCAAAATAAGCAAACTTGCTATGCCGAGCAGCACTTTGTTGTCGGTCGTGCCGATTGTTTCCAATTCTTCGCTGTACGACGTAACGGATCTTAGCAATACGACGCTCGCATTGTGTAGGCAATGGGCAAGAATGGGGTAAAAAATGTTTTGTGTGAAAATAAATAAGTAACCCAGAAAAATTCCCAGAACAAATCGTGGAATAAAATTGAATATGTCACCGTGCAAAATACTGAAAATGGCGGCAACGAGTAGTACGGCGACGTGTACATTTTTTACAATGCTTGTTGCTATTGTTTGTAACAGCCCACGAAAAAATATCTCTTCACAGATTGCTGGCACGAATGCCATACATACAATATTGAGAATCATAGAATTGCTGTTTGCAAGAAGCATTTCCGTAAAGTCATTCATTCGTTGGTAATTAGTCCAAAGGTCTGAATCTTCGCCAACAATGCATAAGATGCCGTCGGTGTTGATTTGTGAAAGAAGATTTATGCCGGGAATGTTAGCAAGAGCAATGAAAACCAATGTCAAAATGAGTGGTGAACGAAGTATTTCTCTCCACGTATAATGTCGTTTCTGTAATACCAAACGAGGGCTTTTGTACAACGAGACCAAAAGGCAAAGTGCGGGTAGCAGAAAAATGCAGATCGTTTCAATGGTGAGCATATACAATACGCACCATGTTTCAGCTGTGCCGAGATTCGATTTTGCCAAAAGTTGTAATCCGTTTAGCCCATTGCATTTCGGCGCAAATGTGTAACCGACAAAGAAAACAAATAAGGATAGCAATACGGTTACTAAAGAACCGATTACTATCCTATACGTAAGATTTTTTTCAAAAAAACGTTCTAACACTCTTCGCCCAATGTTGCAACCATCACTGCCTTTATAGAGTGCAGACGGTTTTCCGCCTCGTCAAATACGATGGAAGCGGGTGATTCAAACACTTCTTCGGTAACTTCAACGCCGTCAAGTCCGAATTCTTCGAAAACTTCACGTCCCACTTGTGTTTCAAGGTTATGGTATGCTGGTAAGCAGTGCATAAATTTACAATTCGGATTACCCGTCAACATCATTACTTCTGTATTGACTTGATATGGTTTCAATAATGCGATTCGTTCTGCCCAAACTTCTTTCGGCTCACCCATTGAAACCCATACGTCGGTGTAAAGAAAATCGCAACCTTTCACGCCTTCCATCACATTGTCGGTTACGGTAACTGTGGCACCTGTTTGTTTTGCAATTTCTTGGCACGTTTGTATCAGTTCCGCACTTGGCTGTAATGCCTTTGGAGCAACTATGCGCACGTCC
>JAEEQV010000296.1:0-3349 GCA_016285445.1 Bacteroidales bacterium | reverse complement strand
ATAACACGGTTGCCCGAATCTCGGAATCGCAATAGTTTTGTATCAATTTCTTCAAAATTGGCGTAGCATAGCCGCGGACATAATAAAAAATGAACGCGCACAACAAGGCGAAGAACACCGACGGAACACTGAACGCATAATACCCTAACGGTATGAATATTACCATCATCAATATCATAGGTCTCATTCCAAAGCGTTTTTCAAGCACGTCGGAAAACATTGACGACATTGCCACGGTAAGATTCAAAAGCACCCACACAATTGTTGTCTGTACCTCGGTGAAATCTTGTTCTATAAAATACGTCTGAATCGTCCACGCCATTGTCAGCGTTGCAATTCCCGTAACCGACGACATCATGGTCGTTCGGCTTAATCCCTTGTGTTTGAACAAGGCATAAAAACCAATGTCGAATACTTGGCGGAAAGACTTATGAAGCAGTTTTCCCCGCGACGGTTCAACCAACATCAGAGCGGCAGGGACGGCTATCAACGCTATTATCGCCTGATTCCAGAAAACCTCGTTATAGGTAAATATCGTCGCAATGGAGCCACCCAACAAGGCAGCTGTTGTTTCAGCCAAACAACCCAACGATGTTACCCGTCCTTCGTATTTCAGATATTTTTCCTGATTTTGAGACTGTTGCAACGAGTCGTACAACATAGCAGAATCGGTTCCCGAAATACAACTGTTCCCCACTCCCATAATAGTTTCTGCAATGAAGAATGCCCAGAAATTGTGTATCGTCGCATAAAGCAAGAAACCCGATGAAGCAAGAATCGTCCCCAACACGAGCGTTTTTTTCCGCCCGATTACATCGGCAAAATATCCCGACGGAATGGCAAACAACGCACTTGAAAACGAATAGGCTGCCTGAATAAGAAAAATTTCCGTGTTGGTCAGTCCGTTATCGGCATAAAACAAACCGATAATCGGCATATATAACATAAACCATTTCGCACAGCGAATTATATACAATTTGGGAATATTACCCTCAACACTCATCGCCCGACTGTAACCTTTCTAAATCCAACGAAACGTGTTGCAAGCTGTTTTTTAAATTCTGTTGTTTTCGAAAAACTCGCATTTCCTCGCATTTTGCACACTTTATCCCACGTTTGTGCATCTCCTTGTTTCTACTTACTTCGGTTTCGGGAAAAGGTCTTTTAAAAAGAAATATATTTATTCCCAAAGCAATAAACGCAATGGCAATCAACACAAGGACTATCAAAAACAACTGTAACATTTATAAAACAGACTACACGTTAAAACGCCACAATGCTATTTTGTAACAAATGTTGCATTAGAACTATATGCAATACCAATCTTATTTTTCGCGTATGCTCTTACATAATACATTGTTGCAGGTAACAAACCGTCCATTTGACCATAGAAAATTTTGTCATCCGTACTTACGCTGATTTTTGAATCCTCAATAGTAGGATTTTCCTCGGTACTCCAACAAAAACCTTTTTCTTCTATTGCAGCACCACCATTATCAACAATGACAGCACCTTCCATAGCTGTATTTTTTGTTATGCTATATACATTATAAATAGATAATTCTGGAATACTCAATGTCTTACATTCTATCTCATTTCCGTAAGTCAATCCCTGAGTACTTTTTATAAATGGGCGAACGTAGTATGTCGTTCCTCCTTGTAAACCCCAGATAGTACCAGAAATAGCACCATTTTCATCACGTACAACCTCAACGGTATTATTTGCTTCTGGTACAGGATTTCCCGTCTCATTCCAACAAAAACCGACCGTTTTTACATCCGAATCAACGGTATCGATAACCACATCGTTACAAACGATGTTATCTGCACCAATTCCCGAGATGACCAATCCCTGTAATTTAGGAGCCTTGGTTGTAGTAAACGACTTTTGAGCACCATAAGCTACACCAGCTGAATTAACAGCAAATGCTCGATAGAAATATTTTGTTTCTGGTTCCAATTGGGTTATCTTACATTGAAAAACATCTACGGTATTGTATGGATAACTTTCTTTATTGTCGTCAATTGTCGGGAGCTCTGTCGTTGCCCAACACACGCCATATTCTGTGATTACAGAATTCCCATTCGATTTGACTTCACCTTTGAAAAAGACTTCTGAAGCAAGAATATTCGATACCTCACCCGTCTCTACCGTACACAACATTGAGGTAGTAAACGTTATTTCTTCACTATAAGAAATAATCACATCATTGCCAACAAACAATTTTGCATAATACGTAGTATTTTTTTCCAAACCTGTTATTTCACATGAAAAATCATTCGTAAACGCTGCTTGTGCATAAGTTACGACATCATTAATCGTGGGATTTGACTGCGTACTCACGCATACACCATATTTTGTCACTTTGCTTGCCGATCCTACATACGTTCCCGACAATACGGCCGAACTTCCTGTTATTGAAGATACCTCACCCATCGTTATTCCCGAAGATTCAGGAATTGGATCTTTTTGACACCCAATCACTGTGGATATCAAACCTATAATTATCAATTGTAAAATTGTACGTTTCATAGTATCATATTAAAAGAAATATCCTACACCAAGTTTTGTTTCAAAGAAATTAGATTTTTTGAAATTTGTCACACTGGAAACTCCCAAAGAAATCGCAATGCTTTCTATTTCACACATTCCGCCAAATTCCCAATGTAATCCACCTCGAGGCGAAGATGGAATATCCCAAGAAACCCACTGACCATCGGTCGACTCATAAAAGACACCCCTGTATCCATATCCAAGTCCACCAAATATGTACATTTCAGGCAATTGTGAATAGTTGACAACCTGAATGTTTGCAACACCACCAACAGTTACTGCCAAATACGATGTTTTTTTCTTTTGGGTATAAAACGGTAACACTCCATCTACATAACCATTAGCATCAGCAGACATATCACCTGAAAAGCGAAATCCAAAGTCTGTCATAAGATTTGCATACCAGCCCACACCTTTCACTTGACCATAGGTTACACCAAAACTGCAATCTGGAGCAAGTGAGAAGCCAAAATGTCCCAGTGCAAATTGTGACGATTTTTTAGAGGGCGGAGCGATTTGCTCACACGCTTCCAAAGCAAATGTATAGCCCGAAAGGAACAAGCTAGCCACGATAAGTAGAATACACGATTTTTTCATATTCATTTTATAATTTCTTAAACGTAAAAATATAAAAATTTATTTACATTTTATTTTCTTACCATAAATCTTGCAGATTTTAGACTTCCTGATTTCGTTTTCACTACAGCAACATACATTCCATCAGAAAGGTTTTGTACAAAAATCTCATTATCTTGCGTATAAACAACGCGTGTTCCGTTCATATCATACACAAAA
>JAEEQV010000295.1:0-3374 GCA_016285445.1 Bacteroidales bacterium | reverse complement strand
AAATCACGGGAAGTTGGGCACTGAAAGTGATTGAAGGCTCTAATTGTCCGTTCATCGTGGTTCAACGTCCTCCTCGCGACGAACACTTCGGCGACATTGTTTGTACAGTTGAATATAAAACTGAAGATAAACAAAAAGTTGGATGGGCTGTATATCTCAACAACTTCTTCAAGTCAAAAATTTATCTCTACGTTCAAAAGAGTAACGATGCAAATCTTAAACGACAGATTTATTCCAACTTGGTACACATGAAAACGGTTTTGGATAAATACAAAATTGAGTATATCGAGGTGGAAGGCGCAGGAAAAGACGATTTTGCAGAAGAAGTCATTGAATATGCAAATTCTATAAATGCAAATGCCATTTTGGTTTCTACCTACAAAGAATTGGATTGGGCAGATTATATGTTCGGTGCTAACGAACAGAAAATCATCGGAAACAAATATGGTATATCGGCCATTACGGTAATTCCGAATCCAGGAAAATTAAAAGGTTTTAATTAATATTTCATTTCATTATGGAAAAAGACCACTATCGGTGGTCTTTTTTTTGCTTATAATTATGAAGAATTTTTTTGCCACTCTATTGCTCATGCTCATTTGTGTTGTTTCGACACAAGCACAAAATACGTCGTTTACCGAAGGTCGATACCGAATTACGATGAAAGACAAGAATAAATCGCCGTATTCAGTCAATCGCCCGCAGGAGTTTCTAAGTCAAAAAGCGATTGAACGACGGGAAAAATTCGGCATTGCCGTAACGGAACAAGATTTGCCCGTAACGCCACAATACCTGTCAACCATTTCTGATTTGGGTGCCGTGTTGTGCAATACTTCAAAATGGTTCAATTCGGCTGTTTTCTATATTGAGACAAAGGAAATTTACGATTTGGTTTCGAAACTGACGTTTGTAAAAAATATGGAATATGTTGCACCACCAATCAAGTACAAAAACGACAAGCGGAATTTGGTGAAACAGCCGTCAATAAGTCAAGACTTATCAATTATAACAGATGTGAATAAACAGAGAGCAAAAGATGCAACAATTTTATTGATAAGCATTTATGGTCATTCCATTCAGCAACATATCATGTTTGGAACATATATTTCCCACGTGAAAGGCTATTATGGGCAAAATATGACAATTGCCGTGATTGACGCTGGGTTTCTCCACGTTGACTCTGCCGCTGTTTTCCAGAAATTGTGGGACGAGAATAGAATCTTGTTCACTCGCGATATGACGGGAACGCCGAAATTCTGCGACACGTCGTCGATTTTCCAGTCGGGAAGTCACGGAATGATGGTGCTTTCGCTCATTGGCGGTTTTTATCCCGGAAAGTTGGTGGGAACGGCCCCGGGCGCAAATTTCATCTTGCTTCGGAGCGAGGAGGAAGAAACGGAATATAGAGTGGAGGAAGACAACTGGGTTGCCGCTGCCGAAGTTGCCGACAGTGCCGGCGCCGACATTATTTCAACCTCGTTGGGGTATAGCGAGTTTGACGACAAAACGCAGAATTACACGTATTCCCAGATGAATGGAAATACGTCAAGAATAACCGTAGGTGCCGACATAGCCGCATCAAAAGGAATGCTTCTTGTGAATAGTGCGGGAAATTCTGGCGATGAAAAGTGGAAATACATCACGTCGCCTGCCGATGCCGACAGCGTACTTACCGTGGGAGCGTGCAAATTGAATGGGAAAAAGACAAAATTCAGTTCTTTCGGACCTACGTCCGATGGCAGAATAAAACCCGACGTGATGGCTCTTGGTTTGTATCCAACGATTGTGACAGCAAACGGGACTATTAAAAACAGCAGTGGCGGAACGTCGTTCTCGTGTCCGTTGATTGCTGGTTGTTGTGCCACATTGTGGCAAGAATTTCCTGATTCGTCGGCACAGGCAATCAAACGAGTGTTTATGCGAAGTGGTGACCGATATGCCAAACCCAATGTGAAATATGGTAACGGAATTCCCGACATACAAAAGGCCCGTGCGTATTTTTATGCAAAAGAGTTTTACGACAAACTTGCCACAAAATACGTGTTGCCCGATTTCGACACGTTCTTTGAAAAAATATGGAAGGACGGCGACGGATGTAACCTTGGGAAGGATTTTGTCTTTATGATAGATGTTGGGAAAAAACAATATCATTCGTTTGTTATTGTAAATCATAATTATGATGAGGTGCAGCTTCCTGACATTCCGGGAAAAGGTGGCAAGTTGTTGTGTATGATTGACGTAAAGAAATCCGTTTCCATAAAAATCACACCCCGATAGATGAGTTTGTTCGACATCATAGTGTTGGCCATAGGATTAGCAATGGATTGTCTCGCAGTGTCGGTTTCCACGGGAATCAGTTGTAAAGAAATGAACATTGCCAATGCGGCAAAAATGCCTGTTTCTTTTGGCCTTTTTCAAGGATTGATGCCCCTTGTGGGATTTTTTGTCACCATCTCATTTGCCGAATTTATTGATTCCGTATCGCATTGGATAGCACTGGCAATCCTTTCGTTCATAGGCATAAAAATGATTTGGGAAGACATTAAAGGGGAAGAAGAAAAAGACACGAAGTGCAATCATTTTTCCTGGGGTACCGTTTTGCTTCTTGCCGTAGCTACGAGCATTGACGCATTGTCAACAGGGATTATTTTTGTTCCGATACCAGAACAGATATTTTTTGCTGTCATTATTATTGGCATAACAAGTTTTCTTTTTTCCGTTGCAGGACTTTATGTCGGTAACAAAATAGGACAAACCGCCGTTTTGCGTTTTGGAATTATAGGTGGCGTGATTCTTATTGGCATAGGAATCAAAATCGTGATTGAACACTATCTGTGAACAAACATTCGGTTATTTTTCTTCAATAACCTTGTACATAGGCGTTTCGTCAGGACAAAGTTCCAAAACATGATGCTCGCAACTCAATCGCTCACTCGGGTCATGCGTTACGTGAATCATTGTGGTTGTTCCTTTTTCGGCAATCAATTCCAACAAATGTAGAATTTTCTCCCGATATTCCTCATCCAGTCCGTGACATGGCTCGTCTAAAATCAGTATTGGCGGACATTTCACCACGGAACGAAGAATCAGCATTGCTCGCTGTTCTCCGTAACTCAAGTCACGGAACAATTCCCGCTCACGACCAGCAAAACCGCCCAAGGCGAGCCATTTGTCGGCAACGGCGATTTCCACGCCTGTTGGCGCGCCATACAAGCCTATGGAATCTCGAAATCCTGAAATGATGAGGTTTCGAAGATTTGTGCCACCAACCATTCGGTATTCCACGTGCAGACGATACGAAACGATACCAAGTTTTTGTTTTATATCCCAAATAGATTCGCCCGAGCCACGTTTTTTGCCAAACAAACGGACAT
>JAEEQV010000294.1:0-3401 GCA_016285445.1 Bacteroidales bacterium | reverse complement strand
AGCACCGTGGTCAGAGAAGTTACACTCACCGATAGCGAACAGACCAGGAATAGAGGTCTGAAGCTCGTAGTCAACCCAGATACCACCCATTGTGTAGTGGATAGCAGGATAAATCTTCATTGGAGTTTCGTATGGATTGTCGTTGGTAATCTTTTCATACATCTGGAACAAGTTACCATAACGAGCTTCAACAACGTCTTTTCCTAAACGTTCGATAGCATATTTGAAATCCAAGAATACTGCACCGCCGTTTTCAACGCCGAAACCGTGGTCGCAACGTTCTTTTGCGGCACGTGAAGCAACGTCACGTGGAACCAAGTTACCGAATGCAGGGTAACGTCTTTCCAAGTAGAAATCGCGGTCCTCTTCTGGAATATCAGAAGCTGTCTTCTTTCCTTCGCGGATTGCCTGTGCATCTTCGGCTTTCTTAGGAGCCCAGATACGACCGTCGTTACGAAGTGATTCAGACATCAACGTAAGTTTTGACTGGAATTCTCCGTGAACAGGAATACACGTCGGGTGGATTTGCACGTAGCAAGGATTTGCGAAATATGCACCTTTCTTATATGCTTTCCAAGCGGCAGAACCGTTGGAACCCATAGCGTTTGTTGACAAGAAGAACACGTTTCCGTAACCGCCAGTAGCAAGAATCACAGCGTGACCGAAATGAGCGTCGATTTCGCCAGTGATAAGGTTACGAGTAACAATACCACGACATTTTCCGTCAACAATCACAATATCCATCATTTCTGTACGAGTGTACATTTTCACCGTACCTTTACCGATTTGACGGCTCAATGCGCTGTAGGCACCCAACAACAATTGTTGACCTGTCTGACCTTTTGCATAGAATGTACGGGAAACTTGAGCTCCACCGAAAGAACGGTTAGCCAACAACCCTCCGTAATCGCGTGCGAAAGGAACACCTTGAGCAACACATTGGTCGATGATGTTGTTGCTGACTTCAGCCAAACGGTATACGTTAGCTTCGCGAGCACGGTAGTCACCACCTTTGATTGTATCGTAGAACAAGCGATAAACGCTATCGCCGTCGTTTTGATAATTCTTAGCCGCATTGATACCACCTTGTGCAGCGATAGAGTGTGCACGACGTGGACTATCTTGGTAGCAGAAACACTTTACATTGAAACCAAGTTCACCAAGCGAAGCGGCAGCCGAAGCACCAGCCAAACCAGAACCAACTACGATAACGTCGAGTTTACGTTTGTTGGCAGGGTTTACAAGTTTTTGATGAGCTTTGTAATTAGACCATTTTTCAAACAAATGTCCTTCTGGAATTTTACTATCTAAAGTTGCCATAACTAATAATTTTCAAGGTTAATACTAAAGACTCATACAATATGCGGCGATTACCACAGCAGCAAAAGCTACGCAGATAATTGTCGCAATTATGTCAGATAAACATCTTAGACGCGACATCCAAGTTTTGTTGTTCCAACCCATTGTTTGGAATGCGCTCCAGAAACCGTGAGTCAAGTGGAACCAAAGAGCAGTCAACCAAATTGTGTAAGCAACAACAACCCAAGGTTTTGAGAACCAGTAGAATATGAATGCTGAACCGTCGGTAGGATCTGCGATTTCGTCAACGAAACCTGCGATTTCAGCCAACTGCATCTTAGCCCAGAACATGTACAAGTGAAGTCCGAGACCAAGAATAATGATAACGCCGAGAGCGAACATGTTTTTTGACGCCCATTCAACCGAAGCAGGACGAACCTCGCTGTCGTAACGGTCAGTACCGCGCGCTTTGCGGTTTTGAATCGTCAAGATTGTGGCATACACAATGTGGATGATGAATCCAAGTGCGATGATACCTGTACCAACCAAGGCGTACCAATTTGCACCCAAGAATTTACAAATGGCATTGTAATCCTCTGGACTAAAAATGTGGACTGCATTCATTGTAGCGTGGAATGCCACGAACAAAACGAAGAATAGTCCCGTAATACTCATCAGGAACTTCTTCCCGATGGACGAACTAAGTAAGCATGGATTTGACATACAATTATAATTTTAAGTTTTGTTATTAAATTTTTTATGGCACAAAGATATAAATTTTACTGAAATCCAATAAAACGAGAAGGGAATAAATGGAAATTTTATTAACAATAATAATATGTGGTTACAGAAACATGTTGTTTCGACAAACCCACAAAAAATTATATGTGAGTTTGTCGAAAAACTATGTTATTTGAATAAATTCTCATTCAATGCAATCAAGGCCTTTTCCTTATTTGCATTATCAATCAAAACGGAAATATTGTGCTCGCTACCGCCATAACTAATCATTCGTACTGGAATGTCTTTCAATGCGTTAAGAACTTCGGCTGCGTGACCTTGTTCTTCGGCAATCATATTTCCGACGATACAAATAATAGTCTGATCCTTATCTATCTCGACTGTACCAAGTTTTTTTAACTCATCGGTAATTTGAGCCAAGTAGTCGGTTTTGTCAATCGTAAGCGAAAGAGCAACTTCCGATGTGGTAATCAAGTCGATTGGTGTCTTATATTTTTCAAAAACTTCGAATACTCTGCATAGGAAACCATATGCAAGCAACATTCTGCCAGACTTGATCTTTATAGCTGTCAATCCTTCTTTTGCTGCAATGGCCTTTACGCCAGTACCCGTTGTCTTGTTTGTGATAATTGTACCTTTTGCTTGCGGTTGCATAGTATTTTTCAACAAGACAGGGATATTTTTCACTTTTGCGGGAAGCACTGTTGACGGGTGAAGAATCTTCGCACCGAAATAGGCCAATTCTGCCGCTTCGTCAAACGACATTTCTGCGATTGGATGCGTATCTTTCACGATACGAGGATCATTGTTGTGAATACCGTCGATATCTGTCCAGATTTCTACTGCTTCAGCATTGATGGCAGCACCGATAAGCGATGCCGAGTAGTCGCTACCGCCACGTTTTAAGTTGTCAACCTCGCCTTTATCATTCGTACAGATAAAACCTTGTGTAATGAACAACGTTGTATTTGCATATTGACTCAAAACCTTTTTCAATCGAGTTTCGATTTCAGCCAAAACAGGCTCTCCGTCAGCATCAACAATCATAAAATCCAAAGAGTTCAACAATACCGAAGAAATGTTATTTTCCTCGTGATATAACTGAACAAGGTTTGTTGACATGATTTCGCCACGAGCCAGAATCATTTTCTCTGCCTGAATGGAGAATGGTTTATGAGCAAACGAACGAACAATGTCACATTCACGAGCGATTATGGCAGCGGCCTTGTCGCGATATTCCTGCGTATTCAGTAATCCCTCAATCACGCCGGCATACTTTTTCTCAAGCGCAGAGATGAGATTAGACGCGCCGTCGTCGTTTCCTTTTTTATAATAATCTGCTATTTCAACGAGATTGTTTG
>JAEEQV010000293.1:0-3402 GCA_016285445.1 Bacteroidales bacterium | reverse complement strand
TGTTTCGAGTTCTTCTCTGGCACGAGCTTTATCTCTATGTCGCTTTCCACGCCGTTGTTCACAAGTTTAGGAATGGTGTACGACGAAAAGTTTTGGGTAACAATCGTATCGTTAGATTCTGTCGCTTTTGACGGTTTTGGTTCTCCTAACCTGAAACAGTTTCCCGAAATTTCAATCGTGTCAAGGTCGGGATTGCCTTGAAACCAATCGTGATATTTATCGATAAAATCAGAAGGTGAAATTGATTCAGGTGGTTCTTGGTCTTTCTTGGAACTTTTCTTCTCTTTCTCTGTTTTCCCAAGAAGAATCGTTCTAAACGTTTCCTTGCCACTACTGCTTCTGTCAAAAATGTAGAGTTCCTCTTTAGGTCGCGTACACGCAACGTACAATGCATTGGTATCGTCGATTTCCACGTTGTATTGTTCTTCGATATATTCGTCTCGCAACGTTGTTTGTCGCAAGTCGCCTTGTAAGTCAACCAGTTTTAGGTCATCAAAATTGGTTTTGTAAAGAACTGTTCTTTGGAGATATTTCCCTTTTATGAATCTTGGCATAATGACCACGGGGTATTCGAGTCCTTTGGAACTGTGAATTGTCGCCGCGCTCATACAGCCACGGGCTTGGGCTTGTTGCAGATAGGTTTTCTCCTTGATTTCGTCCCAATGTTCCAAGAAACTTGATATGCTGGTGTTGTTATTTTTTGAATAAGAATATACAATGTTTTGAAAATCAGTAAGAAACGCTGTCTCTTCCGGTAAGGTTTGCAATTTAAAGTTTTCAATAATATGTTCGCATGTCTCAAAAATCGACATATTCTGCACTATCGGTTTGAGGGCATATTCCGGGAGTTCCAGAATTTTGGCAAAGGTTTCAAAACCTGTCTTGTGAAGCGTGTTGAACGTGTAGGTCAAGAAACTGTCGAGAAATTGGGCATCCTTGCTCGTGTCGTTTACGTTCAGGCGTTTTAGGTAACAAATAATAAATTGTACCGCCAAAGAATTGTTGAGAAGCAGAGCTTCCTTGCTCATTATTGAAAAATAAGGGGCATATTGGGGATATTCATTTTTTTTCTCGTTGAAAAGATTTACCAATTCGCTGATTTCATCGTTCTTATAACAGAGAAAGACAATATCATCAGGTTTTCTTCCTAATTGTAGCAACGAAACCACTTTCTCTACCAATGCCTTGTTGAGTTCTTCTTGTGCGTCATCGGCTTTCCCATCAAAAATTTGAATTTCAACGCAGCCACCGTCGCCTTTTCCCACTTGCTGACAGCAGTTTTCGTAAATATGGGTTATGGTGTCGTTGTTCGTGCCATAATACGAATTGAAGTTCTTGTCGATTTTCTTTGAATAGTGTTGAAAGAAAAAGTTGTTAAATTGCACGATATTCTTTTTGCTTCGGTAGTTCACATTCAGTTTGTCAATGGTTTCTTCGTTGATGTAGGGGAGAAGTTCGGAATCGTGCTCAAGATTGTGCAATAGTTGCCAATTTCCGTTGCGAAAACGATAGATTGACTGTTTCACATCGCCTATAATCAGAGCTTTTTTCAAACTACTTAAAAGATTCAGTACAATTGGCTTGAAGTTTTCCCATTGCATTTTCGACGTGTCTTGAAATTCATCAACCATAATGTTTTCAATGGTTTGACCAATTTTTTCATACACAAACGGCGTATCGCTGCCGTTGATGATGGATTTCAGAAATTTGTTGGCAAATGCCAAAAAGAATGTGTTTTCTTCTTTACAATATGTATCTAATTCATTCTGAATGTATTGCGAAAGAATGACGCCTTTTTTATGCTCCAATATTTTTTTTGCCGTATTGTATTCAATAACTAAATCTTGGATTTTTTTCAGTTTTTGTAAAACGCCGTTATTGTATAGTTCGGTAAGTTCTTCAAGATGATTATCTTTCTTGCTTTTGCTACAACAATCTATAGGAGAAAACACCTTTTCATTAAGTTTTCCCGATTTAAATAATTCGTTGATGTTTAATGTGTCTCGAATAGGTGCATTAAAAAAACTGACATCTAAGTTTGCTTTTTTGAGTGCCAGCTCAATTTCGTCGCTCACAATCTGTGCTTGTTTTTTCGTGTTTTTCTTCGTTTGTTCCAATTTCTCAAAGAACAGCGACAATTTTGTTATGTTTTCCTTTATTTCCTCGTTGGATCGAGGATTATCGGTCATTACCTCCTGATATAGTTCCTTGAAAAATTTGTTGCTTTCGTTCTTGATTTCTTTTTTTATGTCGGTTGTGGTACTGTTTTCAATATCTTCGTAGGCAAAATCAACAAGAATCTTATGTAAATCCTCGTTATCAAGAGAGTTTATCAGAAGATTCTTCACAATAGTTTCCAAAATCTCGTTTTGCCTTAGTTCCAACGTGAATTTTGGGGGCAGTCCCAAATCTTTTGCAAAGTTGCGAATTACGTTTTGTGTAAAGGCGTCAATGGTTTCAATGTAGAAAAACGAATAATTGTGAAGAATGTCCTTATAGATTTTTTTTGCGGTGGCTTGGATTTCTTCTTTTTTGAGCGTCTTGCCATTGAATTTTTCTGCTTGCAGTTCTTTTATGTAGTCGGCATCGTCCTTGAACGAAAGAAGGTATAGCGCACGCAAAATTCTATTTTTCATCTCGCCACAAGCGTTGTTGGTGAATGTGACGGCAAGCGTTTTCCTATAATTTTTCGGGTCGTGGAACAGTAGTTTTATGTATTCCAACGTGAGTGTATAGGTTTTTCCCGAACCAGCCGATGCCTTATAAATATCTAACATAAAATTTTTTTTGAAAGATAGTTGAAAGTTTTGTTTTGGACAATGATATTTCAACAAAAAAAGATGTTAGTTGGTAAGTTGTTGTAACACAAACCGTTTCTTGTATAGATGCGATTAATCGCGACCATACAAATAAATTCGTGAAAATACAGTAGGGCTGTCACATGGTGGCAGCCCTACCTTATATGTTATTCGTAAAACTCTTGTATAACTTCGTTCAGCCCCAAAAATTCGGCACAAGTGATGACGGAGCCGATTGTGACACCTAAAATACCATGGGAATTGATATTTTGCCCTGTCATAAACAGGTTTGGTATTTTGGTTCTTTGCGAAACGAGTGTCTGCGTGGGGAAATTCTTGTCGCGAATGATTCCGTACATTGAACCGTCCTTTGTTTTGGTGTAATTCTCATACGTCAACGGCGATGAGGTATAGTATGTTTCAATGCAGTTCTGAATTCCAGGAAACGAATGTTCTAGTTCTTGCAACATTCGTTCTGCCTTTTGCTTTTTGAAGAGTTCGTAATCCTCGCCGCGATGCCCTACGGTTGTATCTTTCCATTGTTCTACTTCGGAGTAATTCATATAGGCAATGAGTTCGGCACTTTCGGCAACTTTCTGATCTT
>JAEEQV010000292.1:0-3433 GCA_016285445.1 Bacteroidales bacterium | reverse complement strand
CGCCAGCCATATCGGCGGCAAACGTGACGCACTCTTTCGTGTTTCTCAAAAATTCTGACAAATCAACATAACGGACAGGCATCCGAAAAATAGCACCCATAGTTGCTTGTACTACTTTGGGATTATACACGTCAACGCAATCGGTGGAACAAATTATCTGAGAAACGCCAAACCAATCTGCCAAACGAATAATTGTTCCCAAGTTTCCCGGGTCTTGTACTCCGTCGAGAGCGAGCACCAAACCCTGTAATGTTGTCGGGGTATCGTAGTTTTTACAATAAGCTAACGCCCAAACGTCTTGCGGATGCTGAAGCAACGATATTTTTTCAATTTCCTCGTGAGTTGCCTCATAACTTTCACATGGAATTGTATGAGAATCAAGCCATTCTCGCGTCGCGACAATGGCTTCTACACGAAACGAAGACTGCAACAATTCTTCAACTGATTTATTTCCTTCAACAACAAATTTCTGTTCTTCGTCACGAACTTTCTTTTTGCCAAACGAAGCAAAATATTTCAGTTTGTTCTTACTCAGCTCCATAGCAAGTGATTACAGCATTTCTTGCAATTTGCCGTCTTTTTTGGCGTCAATATATTTTTGCAAGCGTTTGTCCGGCTCAACGTGATATTTTTTGTACATACAATAGCGAACGAACTTGTCAATTGCTTGATACTGAAGGTCTTCTTCTTTTATTGAAAAATTATTGTCAATGGCGACCTTGCACATCGAAGCAAAGTAGCGAGCTGCCAACGGAGCGTCGTCGCTAATGATTTTGAAGAATTTCTTATGCGTTTGGAATGAATAGTACGGATTGTTGTTCATCCATTCTACCAAGAAATCGAATGCGATGAGATTCTTTTCATCATTTTTCACTGACGAATTCAAGAGAAATTCGCAACAATTCACCACGTATGGCTGAACTTCTGCATATTCCGCAGAATCTTTCAACATACGACCATTCATTTCCGTAAAATCTTGTGCGAACGCATTACTCAATGCGAACACTGCACATACCAGAGAAAACAATACCTTTTTCATAATCTTATTATTTTAATTTTTTTTTGTAGAAACGCGCCATGTAGAGACGTGCCATGGCGCGTCTCTACTATAAATCGTTTCTTATTATAATGTACATCAAAATTCATTCCGAATTTTTCCAAAACGTAAATTTACAAAAAGTGTTACAAAACACCAAGAATTTTCATTATTACACATAATTTCTATTTTTCGTAGGTAGGTTTGTATGCTTGTTCCTATCTCTACTGCCGACGCATACGTGTTTCGTCCCGAGAAATTAAATTCAAAGCTTGACATTGCCACCAATCCGGGAACAAGTTTGATTTCGTTTATCCCATACCCAAACGATGCTTTCCCAAATTTGGTGTATTTTGAATCGTCAAATTTCTCTATCACATCTTGTCCGTCGGGGTACATTACGTGGTAATAGGTTGGCTTTTCTATAGCACAGGCAAGTCCCGCGTCGTAGTTCCAATAAATGGCGACAGAATTTTTGTCGGATTTGCTGAATTGTTCGTTTTTTCGACCAATGGTAGCGTGTAACGCACCTACATTATTCTTTTTCCCATAAATTGTCATTCCCGTCGATGATGCCAGACGTACTTCTTTGGGACTACGAAGATTCACGAACTGTATGCGATACGAGGTTTTGTGCAGATAATCCACATATTTGCCGTAGCGATAGCCAATGCCAAAACCGTTTGTGTTCATTCCTAACGAGAAAGAATAATCGTCGGAGAACAAAATTTTATTCTGATTGTCGAGTTCGCCTTGGCTGAATACAGGCAATGAAAAAATACAGAGCATGAAAATACTCTGTATTACTTTCATTGGAATTTCTATAAGTAACCGAGACTTATATTCTTGAATTGTCGATTTGCTCAACACTTGATTCACCTGGATATGCTGGACAAGGGTCAACAGTTTTACATGCAGAAACAAGTGCCGCAAGAGCAGCAGCAACAACCAAAACAATACCTAATTTTTTCATAAATGTAAATTTTGAATTATGAAACTTAATCAATGTTCAAAAGTAAACTTTTTCTTTGAAATACATAACATCAAATGCTAAAATTTACAAAAACCTTGTTATCTATTCTTTTTTCTATGCAAAATTGTACATTTGCACTTGATAGTAAAAAGAGAACAATGATACAAAGAATACAATCCATATATCTGCTTCTTGCTGGCGTTCTGGTGGGCTTGGCAACGATATTTCCACTTGTTGATTTTACTTTGAGTGAATCGTTTGCCGAAGGCGTTATCGGACGTCTTTCGTCTTTTGCATGGAAATATGGCAACGACAATGACTGGCAGACAGTTTACAATATCTATTCGTTGGGAATAGCCGTTATTATTGCCGCTATAGCAAATATAGGTACGATTTTTGTTTTTAATAAGAGAAAATTGCAAATAAAAATAACGCATTATACGTTTATACTCAAAATAGCGATAGTTGCTGTTATTGTTTATTTTATATACATTTTACAAGGAGACGACGTGCTTTCAACGCGACCACAGATAGGTTCTTTGTTGATTGTCATTTCAATGGTTTTCGACTGGTTGGCAGTCAAAGCTATCAGAAAAGACGAGGCATTGGTTCGTTCCATAGATAGAATTCGATAAAAATTGATAGATATGAAAAAAATTGTCTGTTTCATTCTGTTATTTACAATTACGGTTGGTGTATTTGCACAAAAGAAACCTCATAAAATTGAAGTTCAAATTCACGGAGTAAAAGATACGACGCTCTTGCTTGGCTATCACTATGGCGAGAAGAAACTGGTGTCCGACACTATCCACGTTGACTCTAAAGGTCGTGGAGCTTTTGTCGGCGATTCATTGTTGGACGGTGGATTATATCTTATCCTGACTCCCGATTATCGCTATTTTGAAATCATGATTGACAATCCCGACCAAACCTTCAAAATAGAAACCGACACGACCGATTTGGTGGGACATCTAAAAATTGAGGGAAGCGAGTCAAATTCCGTTTTCCTGCAATATCAACGGAAAAGTTCTGAATTGTACAAAATTCGAAAACCAGCTCTTGACAAACTGAAAGACCTTTATGCACAAGACACATCGAAATTCAACAAGAAAAAACTTGAAGCACGTCGTGATTCCATTGAAATGTTCCGAAACAGAGTCGATTCGGTTCGGAATGTTATGGTTGCCTACGAAGACAATATTATAGCGCAACATCCAGACTATTTGCTTTCGGCAATTCTTAATTGTACGCACGAAATCGAGGTTCCCGACTATCCTCGCGATGCAGACGGTAATATAACCGACTCGCTTTTCAAATATACGTATATGAAAAACCATTATTTTGACAAAATAAATCTCGGCGACGAACGTCTGTTGCGTACTCCGGTATATGAGTCAAAAATTGATGATTATTTCGACAAACAA
>JAEEQV010000291.1:0-3434 GCA_016285445.1 Bacteroidales bacterium | reverse complement strand
GCATCTCTTCTTGTCTTCTAATTTGCTCTTCCTTTTGTTGCACATTTTTCAGGGTTTGCTCAGATTCAGATACGGCTTTTCTTATTTGTTCATATTCCAATTTCATTTGATTTAGAACATCGGTCATCTCATATAACAGATTTATTATTTCTTCCTCTCGCTCGAATCCATCAGATAGTTGTTTGACGGTTTGTAGCAATTGCATACCTTTTTCATTGCATTTTGTAGCTGTATTACTATCATTTCTGATTGAGTTGACAAATGGCTGTATTGCATTAGATGCGTTGTCTTGGGTAAATTGTCCTTTTGTATCGTTTATTTGAGTCAGTATTTTATTAGTTAGTGTTTCAAGAGATTTTGCCTCATTGACATAACCACCTATCTTATTAATTTTATCTTTCCTAATTTGTTCTAATAACAAATCTATCTTAAAATTAGATTCTTTGATAGAGGTCTTCATGAATTTATTCACAGCCCCACTGCACTTAAGTTGACTCTGCACAAGTTTTCCCATTACGTGAATGCCATCTAAAGTCTTACAACGAGAGAGCGCTACATACATTTGTCCATTTGCAAAAAAACCATTGAAAATATTTACTTTATCGTAAGTCTGCCCTTGAGATTTATGTATTGTTATTGCCCAAGCGAGTTTCATGGGAAATTGAGTGAATGTGCCTATCTCTTTTTCAACAATATGTTTTTCATGTGTTTTTATGTCTTCTTCCAATTCGTATTCTTTTATTGACCATGTGTATGGCTCTACTTGATACACTCCTTTATTGTCTATTCTAACAGTAATGTAGTCTTCGTCCAGAGAAGTGATGGTTCCCAGAGAGCCATTCACCCACCTCTCGTTAGGATCGTTTACAAGCATAATGATACGGGCTCCTATAGCTAAAGTTAGATATTTATCCGTAGCCATATCTTCATCTGAAATATCACCAGTTATAGTAGCTCTAAAAGTAGTAAGATCATCAAGCTGATTTAAGTGTTTTTCATTAATCTGTTTAGCCATTTTGTTTGTTGGGCATAAACTAACTGCATCATCATCTGCACAATCTGGTCTATGAAAAATGCTAAAATCCGGAATACCTTCTCTAATATTTGATAGCGAAGATAATAACCTTCCTTCTTTTTGACGTTTGACTTCTGTTAGCTCTACCGTAAGGAAATTGCTACCATTCCACATTGAAGATTCAAAAGCGTATAGTCTGTCCCCATATAATTTGTGGAATGTTTCTCCTTCTCTCTCTTCATTCAATACAGGAGGAAGTTGGTAGAAATCACCTACCAGAACGATTTGTTTACTACCAGATTCTGAAAATACTTTTTTCAATGTCCTCATTACATACTCGAATACATCTATACGACACATTGAAATCTCATCAATAAGAATGACATCTGCCTTCTCAAGAATCTCTAGTTTTTCCGATAGTGTACAGATATCATTGTGTCCCAATAATCTTACAGGAACGCCAAAAGTTCTGTGGATTGTTGCACCACCTATCTTTAATGCGGCCACACCAGTAGGGGCGCATTTAATAATGCTCTTCTCGGGGTGCTTATCAACAAAATGGTCAACGAGATAGCTTTTGCCTGTTCCCGCCTTTCCTGTTAAAAAAACATTGAGCCCACTATCCAGTAGTTTTATTGCTTACTCTTGAGATGGTGTTAGTTCACTCATACTTGTAACTGTTATATTATTTTCATGGCTTTTACTGAAATTAAAAATGCCTTTCGGTCTCCACGACATGAGGTTGGAAGGAGATTCCATTTCTTATAGCTTTCTTATTGTTTGAGGTCGCAATTTGCGACCTCAAACTTATTTGGTTGATCCCCAATATAATTCCATAAACGAAAAAGCAAACCGCATAAAAACGGCATTTGTAAACGCATTTGACGACAATATTGCCCAAAACTATTACATTTCTTTACATGACACGGCAGTAGCACTGAACAGATGAATCACGTTAGACCGAAATCTGGTGATTGACGAAGCTGGGATAGTGAAATTTTAAGAATTTTTCACAATTACGCCTCAAAGCGTTACGCTTCGGAGCGTAATTTAAAAGAAATTGTATATATTTGTAAAAAATTACAAATATGGAAAATCCTTTCAGCTATGGTACAGTGGTTCGTGGAGACGATTTCTACGACAGAAAAGACGAAACTCAGCGGCTTGTTTCCACGTTGGAATCGGGAAACAACGTGGTGCTATATGCTCCTCGACGGTACGGTAAAACATCGTTGGTGTTTAAGGTAATGGCAGAATTGGAGGCAAAAAACTGTCTTTGTATTTATTTTGACTTGCTTTCGGTATATTCCCTCGAATCGTTTGCAAAATCTTTTTTGTTGAAAATCAAGGAGAAACAGTCGAAGACCGAACGATTTGTAAAAACGATTTCATCGTACATCAAATCTATAAAACCAAAACTTACATTCGACGAAAACGGTTCGCCTGAATTTGGTGTAGATTTCTTGGAAGACGAGGTTTCGGTGCAGACAATCTCCGATTTATTGGACTTGCCGGAAAAAATGGCTGAAAACGGTCAAAAGGTGATTGTGATATTCGATGAATTTCAAGAAATCGCCAAGTTTGGAAAATATGGACTTGAGGGGTTGTTGCGGAGCAAAATACAGCAGCAACGCACCGCATATATGTTTCTTGGCAGCAAAACACACTTGCTCACCAAAATGTTTGCCGACAAAAAACGCCCATTTTACAATTCCGCATTCATTATGCAAATAGGTCCGTTGCCGTTGGCTGACACAACAGAGTTTCTGCAACGGAAATTTGCCCAATTCGGCATAATTATTTCCGAAGAATGTTGCGCATACCTTGTTCAACGTACTTCGAACATACCATATTACATCCAGCTTTTGGCAGCCGAAGTTTGGCAGGCGGTTATTGTGGAAAAGAAAACTGTTACCACACAAATAATTGACGAATGCAGCATTCGTGTAATCAACTTAAAACGAGATTATTACTTTGAACTGTTTGACAAACATTCCGAAGGACAAAAAAATCTGTTAGTTGCATTGTGCAAATCGGGAAGGAATATTTTTTCGCTTGATTATATAAAAACAAATCGACTGAAAGCAATCTCATCAGTTCAAAAATCTGTAAAGACCTTGATGGACAACGGTGTTGTTGACAACGAAGCAAACCTGTATTTCATCAGTGACCCATTTTTCAAACTTTATATTGAGCAACAATTGTGAGGTTGTTTTAAATATATGTTACAGCATTCTCAATCAAATCACACTTCGCGGGTGCAATTATTTGATTTTAATATCGGAAAAACAAAATTTGCAGGGACGCATTGAATGCGTCCGTGAATTGCGTTTATAAAACAAGGACGCACGCGGTGCGTCCCTACAGAAACGTATCCCGGTTTTCCTCAAAAACGACTAACGGGAATCCCTGCCATTTG
>JAEEQV010000290.1:0-3436 GCA_016285445.1 Bacteroidales bacterium | reverse complement strand
GGCGGGTAGGGCTTTTTTATGCGTAATCGCTGTTAGGAATACTGTAGATTTTTCAATATTGACAAATCAAATTTATTGTTGTATATTTGCAAAAGTAATTAATAGTTACTTCCGCTTTGGCGGATTGAAAAGGGTTCGAGTAGAGCCACGATGTGCGGAACGGTGGCATGGCTTCATTTATGAAGAGATGATGAGCAATTCGACCTTGCCACTCGCCCTTTTCAAATTTTTTGATACTTCTGCATCTTAAATTCTTCTCCATCACTCACACTACTTGTAGTGATAAAATTCACTTTTCGAACTTTGTTTCTGTCTATCTTCATCTCATAATTAGGGTGCAAGACAAATTTTGATTTGTAGTCAGTATATATAAAGCATTCGCCGTCGTAGAACAAATCCATTTGTGTCCTATTTAGGGGAAAACCAGCCAACTCTTCGTCCGAAACCACTAATCCTTTGGATGCTTTACTATCACGCATAGAGTGTGCAATCTGTTTTGAGGACATATAAATCTCATCGCTTGCAAGTTCAATGTTGTTCTCTTTTGCAAATATGCTCATACGAGTTTCCACTTTACCAATTGAAAATGGTAATTCTTTAGAAAAACCATCACGGCGTATGTCTTCAATAATCCGTAGGATTACTTCCTTATAACTTAAGTTGTTGCAATTCCCTTCTTCCATAGTTATATGGTTTAATTCGGCGTATTTCACTTGTAGTTTTTATTTCACTACAAAAATAGGGCTATTTCTTGAAATAACAAGGAGAATCTTCAATAACGGCGAAGCACCAACATTTGTGGTAACAATTTCTGGCAAGAAAATCGCAAACCAAAACCTAAAATCAGGGGTGTATTTTGTGGTGGTAGAAGGCGAAACGGTAAAGGTTTCGGTGCAATAACGATGGCGAGGATTCTGTAGAGACGGTGTGCACACCGTCTCTACTAACAACCATCACGAAAAATGAAAAAACACGGTACGTTTACATAATTCCGTGATGGTTATGTAGGGCTGTCACATTGTGGCAGCCTTTTTTTGTGCAATCAGGTGGTTGTGGCAGATTTCTCCCTTCGGTCGGAAAGACGGGGCGGGTAGGGCTGTAAATCAAGAAATTTCTATTGCTGTTTGTATTTTTTTGAAAAAACGAAAGAATGGTGTTTTTAGTTTTATAAAAAAGGTTAACTTTGCGACGTTTCTATAGAATTTATACAGATGTCAAAAACTATCAAATTAAGAAAGGGGTTTGATATAAAGATGCAAGGTGCTGCCGAGCATATCTTTTTTCAAAATCCAATGCCAGAAACAGTGGCATTAAAACCGACCGACTTTGTTGGTATGACAGCTAAGATGGTCGTAAAAGAAGGCGATAAGGTTTTAGCCGGAGATCCATTATTCATCGACAAGTTTCATCCAGAGATTCAGTTCGCTTCGCCAGTAAGTGGTGTTGTTGCTGCTGTAAATCGTGGCGAGAGACGTGCGTTGTTGAACGTGGTCGTAAAACCTGACGCAGAAATCGAGTACAAAAAATTTGAAAACGGAAGTTTGGATTCAATGTCGAGAGAGCAAGTGATTGCTGCTATGTTGAATGCGGGCGTTTGGCCGTTTGTGAAGCAACGTCCTTACGACGTGATTGCCAATCCGAACGACAAACCGAAGTCGATCCATATTTCGGCGTTCGATTCAGCTCCATTGGCTCCTGATTATACGTTTGCATTGGAAGAATCGGCTGCAGATTTTCAGGTTGGTGTCAATGCCTTGAAGAAATTGACTGACGGTGTTGTTAACTTGAATATCTACAAGGAAGAACGTGCAAAAACAACGTTTACGCAAGTGACGGGCGTTGAGCAAAATTTCTTTCAAGGACCTCACCCAGCAGGAAACGTTGGCGTGCAAATTCACCATATTGACCCAATTAACAAAGGTGAAGTTGTGTGGGTGGTAAATCCGCAGGATGTTATCATTATCGGACGATTGTTCTCAAAAGGAATCTTCGACGCACGTGTTGTCGTTGCATTGACAGGTCAAGTTAAGAAACCTCTTTATTATAAGACGATTCTTGGCGCAAGCATAAAATCGTTCTTGGAAAAAGAGGCCATAAATGACGATATGCGTGTAATTAGTGGTAATGTTTTGACAGGTACAAAACTTGGCAAAGATGATTACATTGGTTTCTACGATTCACAGGTTACTGTGATAGAGGAGGGTAACAAACCTACATTTATGGGTTGGTTGGCTCCTGGATTCGGAAAATATAGTTTCAGTAGAGCATTCTTCTCATGGTTGCAACCAAACAAAAAATACACGTTGAACACTAACTATAATGGTGGTGCGAGAGCATTTGTGTTCACAGGTATTTATGAACAAGTGTTGCCTATGGATATTTATCCAATGCAGTTGTTGAAGGCAATCATTACCGAAGACATCGACAAGATGGAACAACTTGGTATTTACGAGGTGGTTCCCGAAGATTTCGCTCTTTGTGAATTTGTGTGTCCGTCGAAAATTGAGATTCAGTCAATTCTTCGTCAAGGACTTGATACTATTAGAAAAGAATTTAATTAATTAGGATATGAAAGCGGTAGAAAATTGGATACAGAAAACCAAACCTAATTTTGAAAAGGGTGGTAAGTATGAAAAATGGCTTCCTATCTACGAAAGTTTCGAGACATTCTTGCATGTCCCTGGAAATGTGACGTTAAAAGGTAGTCATGTACGCGATGCGATAGATTTGAAACGTGCATTGATTCTTGTAATCTTTGCATTGATTCCTACATTATTATATGGTATGTATAATGTTGGTTCATTGTACTACACTTCAATAGGTGAGGATTTCACGATGTGGGAAGCTCTTGGATATGGATTCCTAAAGGTATTGCCTTTGATTATTGTTTCGTATGTTGTGGGACTTGGCATTGAGTTTATGTTCTGCTACATTCGCGGACATGAAATCAGTGAAGGTTACCTTGTTTCGGGTTTGATTATTCCTATGATTGTTCCTGTTGATATTCCTCTTTGGGAACTTGCAATTGCAGTTGCGTTTGCAGTAATTATTGGTAAAGAGGCATTTGGCGGAACGGGTATGAACATTGTAAACCCAGCACTTTTGGCTCGTGCATTCTTGTTCTTCGCATATCCGGGCAATATGTCGGGTTCTTCTGTGTGGGTTCACACGTCAGATGTGGCAACGGTAGATGGTTTCTCAGGTGAAACAATCTTAGGACAGTTGAATGCAGGTGTCGCTCCCGAAGCAATTCACGGCGTTGGAATGAACCAATTGTCGGTTTGTGATTTGTTTGTTGGAAATTATGCAGGTTGCGTTGGTGAAACTTCAGTGATAGCTATTCTTATTGGTGCTGCAATCTTGTTGTTTACAGGAATTGCAAGTTATAGAATTATGCTTTCGGTATTTGCCGGCGGTTTCTTGATGGGATTGGTAA
>JAEEQV010000013.1:0-17775 GCA_016285445.1 Bacteroidales bacterium | reverse complement strand
TTTTGTACTGATTGTGTGAATAAATTGCCAGCAACAAATCAATACAATAGTCTGATGGGGATTGAAGGCTTGGCGGCAAAAGAATATTTTTCGGCATATTTCCAAGATTACGAATGGGAATCAAGAAAACCTCGCATAAAGTGCGATGCATTAAATGCAACACTTGACATAGGATACACTATTCTTTTCAACTATATAGAGTGCTTTGTGCGAATGTTCGGTTTTGACCCGTACTTTGGCGTGTATCATCGATTGTGGTTTAAAAGGAAATCGTTGATCTGTGATTTGATGGAACCATTCCGATGTATTATTGACAGGGCTGTCAGAACTGCAAAAAACAGGAAACAAATATCGGAACAAGACTTTGATGTAATAAAAGGAGAATACAAATTGAAAATCAAAAACAACTCCGATTATTGTAAAATTTTCTATGATGCGCTAATACCGTATAAGATGGAAACATTCAAATACATACAACAGTATTATCGATGTTTCATGAAAGGGACAGATAGCAATCAATATCCAGAACTATTATTATAAAACATGTTAGTAGTGAGTTATGACATATCAAATGATAAGTTGAGGACAAAGTTTGCCAAAACACTTGAAAAACAAGGTGCTGTGCGATTACAATATTCTGTATATGAAATCAACAACACTAAACGTGTTTTAGATAATTTAGTGGTTCGTATAGAAAAATACTATTCAAAGAAATTTGACGGTGGTGATAGTGTATTTATCTTTGAAACCGACTGCAAAACGGCTCTTAAATATGGTAATGCCATTCATAGAGACCAAGATATTGTGTATTTCTAGTACACAACAAATCTATACCTTCACAAATAGGCAACTATGCTGTATTTGTTTGAAAATGAGTTCTTTGACATATTGAAAAAAATAAAGGGGGATAAAAAAATAAATATACCATATTAAGGAGATATCCATAATATAGTATATTTGCAAAGGAATTACATTCTTCAGGGGTCTATAGAACCCTTTTAATTTCTACTATTGTAGATTGCTCCGATGCCGTGTCGGGTGTTTCGGTCTATAGAACCCTTTTAATTTCTACTATTGTAGATTAAGATGGAAATGCCCGTCGGGTGTCTTGGTCTATAGAACCCTTTTAATTTCTACTATTGTAGATATAGGTTTTTTTGCATAACACAGAAAAAGTCTATAGAACCCTTTTAATTTCTACTATTGTAGATAGAGCAAAATTCTTCACATTGTAGTCAGTCTATAGAACCCTTTTAATTTCTACTATTGTAGATAGGTTTGCGTGCCGGATTATTTTTGGATGTCTATAGAACCCTTTTAATTTCTACTATTGTAGATTAAAGAAACTTGAAAGAACCGAAAAAACGTCTATAGAACCCTTTTAATTTCTACTATTGTAGATGTGAACTCTAATCTATGATTTTTATTCGTCTATAGAACCCTTTTAATTTCTACTATTGTAGATTTGTTACCAGCCTGCAAACTTTCAGAAGTCTATAGAACCCTTTTAATTTCTACTATTGTAGATTTATGCAGACCTTTCCAAGTAGTGGATAGTCTATAGAACCCTTTTAATTTCTACTATTGTAGATCGTGGTCTTGAGATTGTTGATGAATTGGGTCTATAGAACCCTTTTAATTTCTACTATTGTAGATGCTGCTCGCTACGATACGTAAGTAGGTTGTCTATAGAACCCTTTTAATTTCTACTATTGTAGATACGAACATCTTACCGATGATTTCCCACTGTCTATAGAACCCTTTTAATTTCTACTATTGTAGATTCCCATAATTGATAGTAAGGTTCAGAGAAGTCATAGAAATTTTTCTATTAACAATCTTTGCTTATGGTACAATTGGCTATTTTCAGTTTTTAGTTATCTTTGCATACCTAAAAATTACCAAAATGAATGAATTACAGCCCGTCACACCGATTTCGGTTGACAACGTTAAGAGTAAAATCCACGAAATTCGTGGGCAGAAAGTCATGCTTGATTTTGATTTGGCAGTACTCTACCAAGTTGAAACTAAAAGACTTAAAGAAGCAGTGAAACGAAACATTGAGCGATTTCCTAATGATGCAATGTTTGTTTTAACAGAAGCAGAATTTGCAACTTTGAGGTCGCAATTTGCGACCTCAAACAAACGAGGTGGAACAAGGTATTTGCCGTTTGCATTCACCGAATTAGGAATTTCAATGTTAAGTTCTGTCTTATCTTCGGACATTGCAATAAAAGTAAATCTACAAATAATGCGAACTTTCATAGCACTAAAACATTTTGTTGCAGAAAAGAAATCCGAAATGTTACAAATCGAAAATTTGGCACTTCGTATAGATAAATTAAACGATTACATTGAAAGTGTGCTTCGTGACCAAAACGACATCAATGACGATACGGCAACGCAGTTGGAACTGATAAACCAAACGCTTGCCGAACTGCAGGCAGAAAACGTCGTGCGTAAAACATTCCAAGAACGAAAACCCGTAGGATTCAAAATAGAAAAACCATAAAAACTATTTACCAAACACTCCTCCCACAGAAAACTCTACCATTTATCGGGATTATTCCAAAAAATTTGCTCTATGTAAAATACTTTCGTTATTTTGCAGTTAATACAATTGTATTTTAGATTAACATTTAACGATTGAGATTGAAACGACTCGGTTACATTATTTTTATTGTTGTGGGGATGTGTATCCTCGCCTGCTGCTCTACAAAAAAGAACACGTTTCGGACGAGAGCATATCATAATGTGACATCTCGTTACAACATCTATTTCAACGGTCGAGAGGCGTTCAAAAATGGAGTTAAGACGCTCGAACACAACTACAAGGAACCATTCAACGACATTCTGCCCGTTTTCTACTACAAGGAAAAATCATATTTGTCGGGCATTTCATCGGATATGGATAAAGCATACGAGAAAGCGAGCAAAGTCATCAAGGAACATTCCATCACGTCGAAACCTATCTCTAAAAAACCTGCCTCAACGCCTCGCCAAAAGGCATTTTACGCACAACGGGAGTTCAATAAATGGGTTGACGACTCTTATCTGTTGCTTGGAAAATCGCATTTTTACAAGGCTAACTTTTTCGAGGCACAAAAAAACTTTCAGTTCGTGCTGAACGAATACAAAGGTCAGGCTATCTGTCACGAGACAAATCTCTGGTTTGCCCGCACCAAAGTTGAAATGGGCCAATATACCGAAGCTCGCGAGATTCTCGACAAACTTTTGGACGACAACGATTGCCCCGACAAAATCAAGAAAGAATGCTACCCTATTTATGCCGATATTTTCATTCAGCAAAAAATGTACGAGGATGCTATTCAATATCTTACGCTCGCCATTGACAATACAAGAAAGAAAAAACTTCGGATTCGCTATAAATACATTATGGCTCAACTCTACCAAGAAATTGGCGACAATACCAATGCGCTGAAATACTACGACGAGGTCATAAAAATGAATCCGAAATACGACATTGCCTTCAATGCAAAAATCAACAAAGCCACGGCATTCGACGGAAGTTCTTCGAGCAAAGACGTGATTCACTCGCTGAACAAACTGCTGAAAGACGAGAAAAACAAAGAATATCAAGACCAGATATACTTTGCCATGGCTAACGTGTATTACACCGACGGCGACGAGGAAGAAGCAATTGAATGTTACGAGAAATCAATAGAGACAAGCGTTTCCAACTCTCAACAAAAAGCAATATCGTATCTGTCGATTGGCGAGATTTACTACAGTTATCGGAAATACGTGGAGGCACAACCCTATCTCGACAGTTGCATGAAATTTCTTCCCGAAACCTATAGAAATTACGGCGAAATAAAAATCAAGTCGGATAACCTCAACATTTTGGCAGCCAACGTCCACGGCGTGGAATACGAGGACAGCGTGCAAAGAATCGCCAACATGAGTTCCAAGGAACGCAATAATTACATTGACAAAATCATTGAGAAAATACGTCAGGAAGAGGAACAAAAACGACAAGAAGAGGAAATTGCCAATATGAATTCAAACTTGTACAATCAAGAATTTGGGTTCAATAACCAAAAAGTTTCCGGCAAGTGGTATTTCTACAACGAAAGCGTGTCGAAGTTCGGTATGGCCGAGTTTAAGAAAAAATGGGGCGACCGTCCGCTCGAAGACAACTGGCGACGAAGCAACAAGAATACCATAGATTTGTTTGCCGACAATACCGACACTAACGAAGACGAAGATTCCGACGAGGATAAACCTGAACAAAAGAAACTTGTGACCGACAAGAAATCAAGAGAATACTATCTTCAAAACTTGCCTCTCACCGATTCATTGAAACGCGTTTCGACCAACAAAATCGAGAATTATATGTTCAACATTGGTATGACGTATATGAGTTTGATTCACGATAACCAATACGCTATCAATGCGTTGGAAGACTTTATAAAACGTTTCCCAAACAGCGAATATAAACCTATGTCGTTGTATTATTTGTATCAACTCTACAACGAAACCAATAACACGGCAAAAGCAAACGCAGCAAAAAGCGAATGTATCTCAAAATACCCTGAAAGCAATTATGCAAAAGCACTATCGGACCCAGACTTCCAAAAGAATCTGAAAGCGCGTGACAAACAGTTGGAAAAAGAATATGCCGACTGCTACAAATCGTACATCAAAAACGATTTCACCACAATCAACCGAAAATGCAAGACACTCATCGCCCAAAACAGCGACTCATATCTGGTACCAAAGTTCAAACTGCTGCTTGCCATGTCTGACGGAAAGCAAAATGGAACTGACGCATTACGAAAGAATTTGGAAGAATATGTGAAAGAATTTCCCAAAACCGAAGAGGGTTCGTATGCCAAGAAAATCCTCGCATACTTGAACAGCAACGAAAGCAACGCTTCGTTTGAGTCGGCAATCTTGTCACAATCGCAGTCAGACACACCAAAATCAGAGGAAGAAACACCAGAGGAAAAGGAATTGTATGAATTTGAGGATAATGTTCCTCATTATTTCGTAATAAGCGGAAAACAAGAATTTGTTGACTTTAACCGATTGAAATTCAACTTTATAAACTACAATCTCGACTATTTCACTAACTTCAATTTTGACATTGAAATCAAGGAAATCGGGACAAAATATGCACTACTTTTGGTAAAAACATTGTCAACGAACAAACAAGCTATGAGTTACCTTGAACTTATTGAATACAACCCTGAAATATACGATGGCATCGACAAGGTGTTTACCTCAAAGTTCATCATTTCCCAGAAGAATTATCAAACATTGATACAAGACAAGGATATTTCCAAATACCAAAAATTCTTTGAGGAATATTACGGTCTGTAATACAAAAGTGTACCACCTCACCTCTTACTAATCTCCACCGTTCGCACGGCTACATATTGTTGGTTTGAAGAGATTTCTTAACTCTCGGGAATCACTTTTTGGGCAGTTGCTTTATAGCCTTGTCAAAATCACTTTCAAGCATTTTCATTTCACGTTTGCGATAAATCTCAAACTCCTGTTCAGCCTTACGAACAGCTTCTTCGTGTGAAATGTGACCGTTACCTAAAAGTAATTTTCTTTTATTCATAACAATTTGATTGTCAAGTGATTCAATCCAATCCTTCATTGTCATTGGATTCATCTCCAATGCCTGAAACTCAGCAAAATCAAGAAATGCGGAAACTAACAAGTTCAACCGTTGCAACTCAAGTTCGCTCAAATAATTTTTAGCAATCTTTACATCGTCTTTAGTCACATAGTTGCCTTTGAAGTTTGTCATTCCAACAAAAGGTTTTTCGTTGTCAACACGATTATAAATCACTTCGGCGGCAGTCTGTTCATGAACGGCATAATGCAGTTTGTTTTGAACAGTAGCAAAGAATTGTTTCGTCAAATCACTTCGTGGATCGTAATCAACAGCAGTAGCGTAGATATCCGTGACTTGCTGATAGAAATTACGTTCCGACGAACGAATATCACGGATTCGTTGCAACAACTCCCTAAAATAGCGGTTTCCTCCTTGTTTCAGACGTTCGTCATCCAGAGCAAACCCCTTTTGAATATATTCGTGAAGCCGTTGTGTGGCCCAACGACGAAAGCGTGTGGCTACTTGTGACTGAACTCGATACCCTAAGGCTATAATCATATCAAGATTATAATGGTCAATGTTGCGTTTTACCTGACGTGCTCCCTCAGTTTGAACTAACAAGAATTTCTTGTGAGTTGCTTCTGTTAACTCATTATCCTTGTAAATATTGGCTATATGTTGTGCAATATTTTGTTGCGTCGTACAATAAATTTCCGCCAATTGGTTTTGCGTGAGCCACAAATCTTCTTCAGCAAAACGCACGGAAACTCTTGTCACTTCGTCGTCATCTTGATAGATGATGATTTTATTTGGTTGGTCTGATGGCATATTTTCAGTTTAGTGTTTATAAAATCCTTTATTGGTATTTTTTATTATTCCGTTGTTTGTGATTTTATGTTATGTTGCTTTTCTTCTTCGTTGTTCATAATGCTTTTTCAGCTTGTTCTTTGCAAAAATACAAAAGATTTCAATAAATAAGCATATTCACTGGCTATTTGTTTATTCACCACTCCCTAATCTCCACCGTTCGCACAACTATATATCATTGGTTGGACTTATTTTTTTATTCTCCAGGAAAGTTCAATCGGATTTTTCTATCTTTGCAACATCATGGAAGAAGAAAAAGCAACACCGTACCCTCTGCGGACGGATGATATTTGTGATGTCGTTTGTGAGCCCACAGCTGACTATGTGAAACCTATTGTTTATCAAGGAACTACGATTACTAATGCCCTGAAGGATTACTACACGTTTTCAACAAACCGAGAGAAAGTCGAGGTGCTTAAGTGGATTGTAGCACAGCCCGAATTTACAGAACTGCAACGATTTTCAACGGCGGAAAACAAGATTTACATCTTATACGCAAACCAATATGACGAAATATTGAAAACAGGCGAAACACCCAATAATCTGCAAATTGCACAGAAATTTGTGGGAAACGGATATGATGTATTTCTGCTCTCGAATCCCAAAGCAACGAAAAGTGCCGATTTTATTATTTGCAAACGAAATTGCTTGTATTATGTGGAAGGAAAAACATCTTCGGGAGGTAGTTCTATTGAACATCGATTTGAGAAAGGGGCAACACAAGCGGACAGAATTGCTGTGAATTTTATTGGGTTACCGCAAACCAGTAAAATTACAGATTTAATCCAAAAAGTTTTTTTCTTCAATCCAAACCTTATGAAATTGTTTTTATTTAAGGGACGAAGACTGATTACAATAACAAAAACAGACTGCTTTGCAAAAGATTTTGCAAAAAAATTTAAGAAAAAATGGAACGCTAAAAAATAAAAAAGGGATTTTAACAACCCCCTTTTTAATGAGTTTTCTTGCCGTAGCCGAAAACTCGCACGAACTTAATCGGCGTTTGCCCACGTGTTTCTAAACTTTCGTCTTCATTTTTCACCTAGGACGTTGCAAATATACAACAATCGCTTCCTTTTGTCAAGAGTTATCTGGCAATTTGTTAGATTACTTCTCCCGAATCTCCAGTGTTTTTACATCTATATATCGTTGGTCGTTTTGAAATTGTCAGTGCCGAATTGACGTTCTACGAAGAAGGATTAAATCTCGGTACATTAAACGTGTTTCCAACTGTCCGTCCTTATCTGCATTCCAATTTCGGTATCTCATTTCCTGCGATTTGTCACTGAAAAACAATTGTAATTTATTTCTTTGATAATACTGAATCAATTCTGGTTCGTCATAGGCATCGACAATCAAATATCGGCAACCTGATTTGTTGCTCTGACTTACGAACCATGTGGAAACGAAATCTATTATTTGCGAGCCAAGGTGATTCCCTTTGTAACGGCGGTCAACGCCTAATTGAGCCAACAAAACAGAAGGATAATTGATAAGTCCCTTTTTGTGGTGAACCTCGCTACCTATCTTTTCTCTGCGAGTGCGAGAGAGGTGTTTTGTGAAAATGCTTGCATTAGCAACGGTAAATCCTGCAACGACTGTTGACGGATTTTGAGGAAGACAGAAATAATAGGTTTTCCCGAACAATTCTTCTTGGTAACCTTGTGCCTCTTCCCGAAAAAACTCGTTTACGCTTTCTCTTTCGCAATCAAAAGATACAATATCCAAGTCTGGAGAACCTTGAGGTTTCCAAAGCAAATCTTTTAGCAACAATTCCATACAGTTTTTATTTTTTATTTTTCTCTAAAAACTTTTTGGAACGTTCCATCATTTTGCCATATTTTTCTTCGAAAGTACCCGTGAACTCGCTTCCTGCAAGATATTTTGAATTATACTCGCATTGACGGATAAATTTCTCCGCCACCTTACCTGTTAATACGGGAATATTTGTTACTGGTATTGCCATACTTTTATGTGTTATATTTTTGCAAATATACACTGCACTTTTGAAAAACAAAAATTCTTATAGGTTTTGTTTTTTTACAATTCCATTACCTCTCCCTAATCTCCACCGTTCGTACGGCTCTATATCGTTGGTTGAATTTAAATTCTAATTCTGATTCTGATTATCAAGGAGGTTTCAATAGGATTATGGAATCTAAAAATAAGAGATTTCAGCAATCCTTTTCGGTTGTCAAGATTTCTTTGGCTATTTGTTTATTCATCCCTCCCGAAGCGTTTTATTATTGGGCGTTGATCACGGAGTATTATATAGGATAAGTTACCATCTAAAAATCAAACCACACGAAATATCAGAATACCCTTCAAAAAAATCAAAATCAGTTAGTAGAAAAGAATAGCCTGCAGTAAGTCCACATTGATTAAAGAAGAACCAATTGAAACCACATTCAACATCTAGTCCTGGATATTCCTCCAAGATACCATAAGAACTATATTTATATCCATACCCACTGTTATATTTATATCCATACCCACTATAAACGATCCACCCAAAACCACCACCAATGTTTATCTGAAACCTTTTAGGCCAACGAAAACTACCACCTTGTATAAAGCTAAATCTATCAATTATTACATTTTCATTTTTAAAGTATTGCTTATCCCGTTCATCTATATATTCACTACCAAACATCTTAAACGAAAAGTTGGTTTTCACTTCCATATAATATGCCTTTATACCCAACTTTATGGCTGCACCAGCATAATCATTATTCCACGAAGAAAAATATGATAAAGAAGTTGAAAGTGTTGATGGTTTTGCTGCTTGTCTGATCATTATATTTTGTGCAGAGAAGCCATCGCTTGTTTTAACTTGGAAATAATCCGAACGTGGTTTCATCCTGCGATTTTTAGTTACATTTAATTTAAAGGATGTATTGTTTTTATTTGTTATGTAACACCATGATGGAAAATTATAAATATCCCATTTATTAGTAGATGTAACATTAATTATGATATAACCACCAGAATATTGAGCATTTATTGAATTCGTAGATACGGTTAATTTTTGAGGCGTAGATGCAACTGATTGTACTTTTTTCCCCACCTGTGTAACAGTTATTTTTTTTACAACCGTTCCATCACTCGTTTTCACATTGAACCAATCGTTACGAGCGGTTGAACTTGGATTTTGTTTTACATTTAACACAAACGCTGATGACGTTCTACCTGTAACATAGCACCAGTCTGGTAGATAGTCAACTTTCCAATTAGGGTCGTTAGTTGTAACATAAATTGTTTGAGTTTTACCGTTTCCCTCATTGTCGTTTACAACTGATGGCGATACGGAAAGATTGTATAATACCCGTTTCCCCGCTTGTGTGACTGTTATTCGTTTAACAACCGTTCCATCACTCGTTTTCACATTGAACCAGTCGGAACGAGAGGTTGTATTAGGATTGCTGAAAATTTGCAATTCAAATGAGGTAGCCGTTTTATTCCTAATGGAACACCATGAGGGAACATATTCATAATTCCAATGGGGAGCATTGGTTTTTATGGTAATGGTGATAATACTACCTGACCCATTGTCGTTTACAGAACCAACAGACGTTTCCAAATAATATTTTGGTGTAGTATTCTGTCGTGGTGCTGTTGAAGGAGAAGGTTGTGTTTTTGGCGTTTGTGCCTGTTTCTGTTCATTTATTTTAGCATCACATTTACCTATCCAACTTATCAAGTCGTTTTGTTTCGGCTTCATATCACAATTTTGAGCAGATTGAAAATATCTCTTTGCTTCGGCATATTTCCCGTTATTGTATGCAGTAACACCTTTGGAATGGTTGTCGGAATAGCAATCTTGTGCAAATACATTTGCTACAAAAAGTAACATACTCAAAATCAATAATATGTAACATTTCGCATTCATTCTATTTTTCTTGGACTATAGTTATTTTGGTATATTTCTTTTGGTCGGTAACAATCTTGATACTTGCACTGCGTTCTACTCCTGAAGTATTTTTTTCGCAACTCAATTTTAGTGTGTTTCCAGAATGATTTTGAGTACACCATAAAGGGAGGTTATCAACATCTATTATAATTCCTCTTTTTATTTTGATTTGTGAAGGAGCTGACGGTGCTTTTGCTATGAGCAACTCAAGAGTTCCATCTTTCTTACCAAAATAAGAGTCTGGCAAATCAATCATGGATTTTGCTGAAACAGCCGAAGGAGTTATCACTATTTCTGTTTGTTTTGTCTCCTCTTTTGAAATGGGCGTGGGCGATTTTTTCTTTGGATTGATTAGTATTACGATAAAGAGTATCAACGAAATACATATAGATGCAATGAAAAAGTATTTCGTATTCTCGGATGAAGGAGTTGGTGATTCTTGGATTTGTTCTTCATTGTTATTTCCACGCAAAAAATCTTTGGCTATTTGTTCCAATTCCTCAGCCGACGGACGGTCGTAGGGTTTTTCGGCAAGCATTTTCCGCACAACGTTTTTCAAATCCTTGCTATATTGACTCTTAAAATTTGGAATTTCAGCACCTTTCAATTCAAGTCCACCACCAATGTCACCAAACGGTGGATTACCTTCCATTATTTCAAACACCGTTGCTCCAAGCGACCAAATATCGCTTAATTTTATGGGTGTGGGGTCTGCCGAAAAGCGTTCGGGAGCCATATATGCGGTAGTTCCCCCGCTAATTCCGCCAATCACACTTTTGCGGAGCGTTGCTCGTGCTTCGGTGCTGATACCAAAGTCGGTTATCATACAATCGCCATTGTCAGTAATGAGAATATTGTCGGGTTTTATATCTTGATGCACAATTTCCTTGCTGTGCAGATAGGCAAGCCCCGAAGCAACATCGGCAATCAAACGCCAAATCTCCTTCTCCGACATTTTCCGAATGCGGTTAAGGCAAGAACCTTGGCTGCAATACTGCATTATAAGATACGGACGGTTGTTCCACACTGCAACGTGTTGCGGACGTAGCAAATTCTGGTGGTTCAGGTTGAACACTTTTGCAAGTTCCCCACTAAACTGCTTTACACCATAGTCATCCATTCCGCTATAGAGTTTTATAGCCAAATCAAGACCAGTCATTGTGTCCGTGGCAAGCCACACTTCGGAAAAGCCACCCACACCCAACTGTTTTTTCAGTTGGTAACGGTCAGATATGATTGTGTTTTCGGTAATCATTGCGTTATTTAGTTGTTATTCCATCATTGGAATATTTGATTTTTCAATAAAGAAATCAGTTACAGGAGGAAGATTTTTTGATTTTAATAAACGCAGAATAGAAAATCTCAATCTTTCAAAATCAATATCATTAACCATTGGACCTATTTTTATTGATTGCAATGCACCTAAATTTATTTTTACATCATAATAGGGAATTATCTTATCTTTTTTTAAATAAAACTTTTCATCAAGAAACTCTTCCCTTACTATACGCACTTCTTTTTCAGGAGAATATGCATTATGTTTGTATGCACATAGGTATTCTTTAGAAAATCTCATTAGATCAGTTATTTCACCATTGGGTTTTACAAGGTTCTTTTTACTTATTTTTTCTACTAATTCTTCTATGGTAGTATAAATGCAATCCTTCAATTCTACATCAAACCTGTACCTGTCAAAAGCTAATGAAACGCCGCGTCCTTTATTCGCATAATTTCTCCACATATTAATGTCATCATCCAATTTTGAAAAAGAAATAATATAAGGATAGCCATTAGGTGGGGTACAAGCAAAAACTGCAGATTCTGGAACATTACAAGTTCGTAACGCTTCTGGCAATAGCTGACCTTCTGACAAATCATTCATATAACAAAGATGCGTCGCATGCATTGTAATTGAATGGTATTTGGCTTCCGTCTGCCAATTACAAAGAGTTTTATTTTCTTCACTAATTTCTTTACCTTTTATTCTTTCTATAGACGATAAAATATAAAATAAAGAGTCGATTGTAGTGTAATGATAGAGTAATTCCATGTTATTTAATTTACATTTTTGACTAAACGAACGTAATATTTACTATAACTACCTGTAATATCAGGAAAACAAACATCAACATTAGTACTCCATGCACGAAGCGCACCAGCATAACCAGCATTTCCTACTGTGCCTGACCAATAATAAAGGTCTGGTAAAAATATTGCGCCATTCTTTTCCATCATTATCCATTCTTGAATTGAGTATTTATGTATAGCAATTCCACTAATAAAAGAGACACCATGAGGAGAATTCCAATTGTCTGGCAATACAATCACCCCCCAAACACCAACACCATTTATATATGCAGTTCCCCATTTTTTTGATGCATTATTCCTTAGATGTATCAAATAATTCCATTCACTATAAGTTAGCGTACGCCACAATCCTTTTGTGTTTCCACCATTAGAAATCGCATTATATACCCCCCAATCATAATTTGTTTGTGAAATACTCTCTTTTAGTATCAACAGTTCTTCAGGATTCAAATAAGGTTTTCTTCCATTGTATCCACTTGTTCCCCAACCAAATAAATCAATCCAGCCATTATATGTGGAAGAAATGTTTTTATTCGCTTCGCCAACTATATCATATTGGTGTTCGGCGAAACGCCACGTATTGGTGCTTGCTTGGTATTGCAAGTTCCCTTTCGAGAAACGAACTTTTTTTGTGGGAGAAACGGAAAAAACACCTTTAAGTTCTCCTTGAATAGTTGTACCATGTGCTTGTTTTAACCTTTCATCGCATTTTCCTATCCAACTTGCCAAATCGTTTTGTTTTGGCTTCATATCGCAATTTTGTGCAGATTGAAAGTATTTCTTTGCTTCGGCATATTTCCCGTTATTATAAGCAGCGACACCTTTGGAACGGTTGTCCGAATAGCAGTCTTGGGCAAAACTGTGTATTGCAAAGAATAAAAGTGAAAATATGATTATAAAAAATCGTTTCATTGCCGTTTATATATTTGTTGTTGTCGTATCGGCAGATTCGTTTTTCGGATTTTTCACCGTGCTATCCATCTTTGTACTGTCTATCTTCGAACTTAATTTATCAAACCCTTTCTGTATTTCGTCCGAAACCTGCTTTTTAGGGCTGTTATTAACGGTATTTTTTGCCTGCACAGAAGTTTTCTTTTCGTTTGCAACCTGCGTTTGTTTTGGTTTAACAGGTTTAGGTTCCGTAATGGTTTCGGATTGGAAATTTTCTTCTTGGGAGATAGTTTCATTTGACTGTACTACTGTAGAATCTTTTATCTCGTCATTAGAATTGTTTTTGTCTTCCGATGTCATAAACATACCCACTATAAAACCAACCGTCAGTGCAAGCAATACCGACAATGCCACAATAATCAGTTTCAAAGTTTTTGTTTTGGTGGCATTTCCTTTTTCAATAGGTTTTGCTTTTGTAGCGATAGCAGCCCCCGAAATCACTTGCAACAATTCTATGGTAACATTATCACCCCAAGGTGCTTTCTCTGCCGTATTCCATAATGCATCACGACATTCCACCATCGAAGTTTGATGTTCTTTTACTGTCGCTTCAATCTCCGCATCACGTACATATCCACAAAGTCCGTCGGAACAAAGCAAAATAATATCGTTGTTGTGCAATTCAAATTCTTTCACTTCGGGACGAACTACGCCGTTCGGGTCGCCGAGACTTCGGGTAATTACATTGCTATTGGGATGGTTGAATGCCAAATCGGCTGTTATTTTTCCTGCATCAACCAATTCCTGTACATACGAATGGTCGTGCGAAAGTTGTTGCAATCCGTTTACGGGATTGTAGCAATATGCACGACTGTCGCCGCACCAACCAACATACACTTTGCCGTTAATGAACCACGCAAGAACAATGGTACTGCCCATACCTTTATGTTCGGCGTTCACATTCCCTTCCTTTTTTATTGCAGTATCGGCATCAATTATGGCTTGTTCAATAAAACGTTTGATAGAATCAGGGGATTTACATATTTCATCAGTCAATTTATTGCCCGAAAAAGCATCTTTGATTGTTTGAACCGCAATTTCCGAAGCCACTTCGCCTGCGTTCATTCCGCCCATACCATCACACACAACCAACAAAGTTCCCCGTGGTGCCAAATCTATTTCCTTATCTGCCTCGAATCCCCACTGTGACTGCGTGAGATTACTTGAAATGATATAATTATCCTCGTTGTTCGGTCGTCCTGCTGCTTCGCATCGTGCCACAATCCGTATTTTTATTGCTGTATCTTTCATAATGAGTTATTTATCGTAACGCTGAAATTGGAACTATAAAACCAGTGGAACGTCCTCCGATAGCAGAAGCAATACCAACAACGGCAAGTCCGCCATCTTGTGTGCTACAGAATATAGGACAACCCGAAGAACCGTGTTCAATGGTTGCTTCGGTAACAAGAATCATTCCCTCGTCCAACCCATTTTTTGCCACAACGGCACTACCATAAATCGGTTCTATGTTGTTTCGGGAATTTGCGCCCAACGCAAGCGGATAACCGAGCACGGTAAGTTTCGTCTGCACTTTTAGGTTTTGCGACATTGCATTGTCGAACGGCAAACCGCCTTCTTTGCCTGTCCGCACATACGCCCAATCGTTTTTCCACGAGCCGAGACGCATTTTTGTGTTTTCGTTTGTTTTGATTTTATCCGAAGATTTGTTTACCACAAATTGATTTGACCAGAAATCCATTTCTGTTCCGTCGGGCGAATATACGTGAAGATGAGAGCGGACTATTCCGCCATTATTTTCAATAAGATTAAGAATAACTTCGGTTGTGTCGTTATCAGAATCTATGTACGACCACGGTTCAATAATGTGGCGAGCCGTGACAAATCGTCCATCGTTCAACAAAAATCCCGTTCCAACATAATCATAATCAATAGTCTTAGAATCGCCATCGGGTAATTGCACAAACACCTCGTTAACATAAATGAAATACACCGACGGAGCACATTTGTCAATAGATTTACCTGTAACTTTCGATGAAACAGAAATGTTTTTGCTCACGTTGTTAAGCTTTTTCTGCATAGTATTAAGACGCTTCTGCATTTGCTGATTATTACCAATCAGTTCTTCGTTTTTCGCAAGCATATCGGTGATTGCTTGTTCGTGGGCGAGATTCACACTGTCCAAATTTGCAATCATACCAGCTTGTTCGTCAATAATGCCCTTCTGATGCAATCCAAACCACGTTCCGCCTGCAATAACCAAAACCAGTACAGCCGCCATAGCCCACATCGCTTTCTTATATGGCATCAATGCTTGTTGGCGGAATAAACTCAAACGTCTCGAAAGCCCGATACTTCCAACCGTTGATTTATTACCAGAAGGAATTATAAATCCTAATTTTGGACCATTAACTGCAAGTTGAATTTCATCACCATTTTGCAGATACCATTCCCGTTGTACGGGATGACCATTCAAAAAAGTTTGGTTTGTCTGCGAAAGTTGCACCAATTTCCAATTGTCACCATCACGTATGATTGCAGCGTGCCGTCTGCTGACGGTTGAAAATGATTCATCAAACCGAACCTGACATCGGGAGTCACGCCCGAGTTCAATTTGGTCAACTATTATTTCTTGAGCTTCTCCTGCCTTGTGATAGGAAGATGAAACCTTATGTTCAAGAATGAAATACGTTTTTCCTTTTCCGTTCATCAACGAACCAAGTCCCGCACCTACGGAACCAGCAAATGAACGTTTGTATTGAGTTGTCTGTGCCATAATATGTATATTTAATATGCTTCGAATCGTAATTTTGTGTCACCTATGGAAATTATATCGCCAACCTCCAAATAATATCCGTTTTTGTTCACTTCCTTTGAATTGACAAAAGTTCCATTCAACGAATTTTTCCAGCCTAATGTGGAATTTTTATCCCATTGACCATCACGAATGTACCATGTATGTCCAGCCATATCGTATTCCAACGTGCAGTGCCGACGCGAGATGTAACAACTTTGTTGTTCCTGAATGGCAATGGAATTGGAAACCCCAAGGTCGTTCCGTCCCATTGTAATCACATTTCCATTATGCGATATAGTAGTGATGTCGTTTGTCTTACCATTTTCTTCTCCTTGCATTATCCTCAACAAGTAACCAACAATGTGTGATGGTTTTTGATATGCGAATTCTTGTTCTTGTGGAATTTGCACAGGCATCAATTTCAAAACTTCGTCAACCGATTGTAGACGATTGCGAAAATCAGGAATTAGGCAACCTTCAATGATTGATTTGTACTGTCTGCCAGAATCGGAATAATCCAATGCTGAGCGACTCCAGACTCCTTTGTCGGCATTCGACACATAATTTGCCAAATCGTTATGATTGTTCAAAGAACCAAATGGCAGATTTCCTGTCAACATTTGATACATCATCACACCAAACGAAAAAATATCTGTAGTCGGTAAAACCGTTGCGTCACCGTTTCTTGGTTTTACCTGTTCAGGTGGCATATAGGCGTACGTTCCAAACACTTGCATTGGTTTACCTAAAATGTTGCGTTCCGTCATACGTTTGTTTCTGTCGCCCGAAATTCCAAAATCCGTTAGGGCAGCAGTTCCATTACTCCGTAACAAAACATTTTCGGGTTTTAGGTCACGATGAACTTTACCACGTGAATGTAATGCCTTCAATCCCAACAATATCTCTTGCCCGATTTTCATCCAATTCTTGCCACCATATTGGGTTAAATCACCATTCGGACAATATTCCATAACTATGTACGGATTACCTTCTACTATTCCACGATTCAATGCTTGTACCAAATATGGACTATCAATGCGCCCCGTTTGATATTCCATTTCAAAACGATTAGTCAAAGCATCACGGATGTCGGGTGGAACTTCCCATAATTTCAACAATTTAATGGCATATTCCCGATGAGAAAAATCTTCCACCAAAAAGACTTTTCCAAACGAGCCTTCCCCCAATTGACGGGTTACACAATATTTTCCGTCAATGTAGCCACCTATGTTGAAATCACACCGTGAAACGACCATTTTTTACTCTGTTTTGAATGTAAATTGACGATTCCCCAATAAAATAACGTCACCATCCTTCAATGCCACCTTCTCCTTTGCCAAAACAAACGTAGTTTTTTGAGAACTTTTATCTTCTATAAACCAATTCCCATTTTCAAAAGTCAACTGTGCCTGAATTTTAGAAGTAATTGTCATATTTCCATTATCGGTATTGTCACGGTTTAACGCTATAGTTTCTCCCTTGTATGATTGTGGAGCAGGAACATTCTTTTCTTCTTCACGGGCAATTGGCGTCAATGTGCACGAATGACCTGCATTTAAATTCACATACGGATTAACTGTTTCTTGCTTCTGAATATGTGCAACTGGC
>JAEEQV010000012.1:0-17776 GCA_016285445.1 Bacteroidales bacterium | reverse complement strand
TAGAAGTCACACTACTTGGGATAATGACTGAAATTAAATTAGTACACTCTTCAAACGTACCGCCTATTCCCCAAAGATGATCACTTTTATCTCCAATTTTAGTTACGCTATTGGGAATAGTAACTGAAGTTAAACTTGTACAACCAGAAAATGCACCACCACCAATTTTAGTTACACTGTTGGGTATAGTAATTGATCTTAAATTTGTACAACCAGAAAAAGTTTCTGCTTCAATAGAGGTAACACCATCTGGAATTGAAACGGATATTAGAGCACGGCATCCTTTAAAAGCTTTACGGTCTATCCAAGCCACGTTGCTGGGAATAGTAATTGATGATAAACTAGTACAATTTTCAAAAGCCAACTGACCAATAGAGGTCACACCATCTGGTAATGTAATTGAGGTTAAACTGGTACAACCAGAAAAAGTTTCTGCTTCAATAGAAGTCACACCATCTGGAATAGTAATTGAAGTTAAATTTTCACAACCACCCAAAGCACGCTGACCAATAGAAGTCACGCCATCTGGAATAGTAATTGAAGTTAAATCACAACCACCCAATGCGCCCTGACCAATTGAAGTCAAACCATCTGGTAGAATAATTGAAGACACTTTGCAACCAGCAAAAGCACGATCTCCAATTTCAGTCATTCCATCTGGGAGTTTGATTGATTCAAAGCCTTCGCAACCATAAAAAGCATCTTCTCCAATTTCAGTCACACTATTAGGAATTGTAATCATCTTATTACTAGACCAGTAAGCACGTGTAACATTTTTAAAAGCCTCGGTACCTATTTTCACTACATTATAAGTCTTGCCTTCGTAGGTTACTGTAGATGGAATGATTCCATCCCAAGTTCCATTAGCAGATGTAGCAGATGATATCATAACTTCATTACCATTTATTATAGTATATGCTATGTTATTTACGTTGAACGCCCACACACTGCTTGCTACAAACAGAGTGAGGAAAAATAAAATTACTTTTTTCATAATACATAAAAATTTAAAAAGTTACTAATTAAAGCATTGGAATAAAGTTGTCAATAATATCCTGCAAGCGTTTAGCATCGTCAATTGATGTTTTTTGCATAGCAGGGTCTTTTTCATCCTTGTAATTTGGTTCTACAACTTTTGGATTTAACTTCCTAACCCACAAAGCATATTTTGCACAACGTGTAATTTCTGAATACAATTCTGTGCAAAAGTCTTGAGCAACAGATAAAGGATTTGTTTTACCTGTGTTATTGACAGCTGTAATAAAAACATTAATTTTTTGTGCACTTTGGCTATTATATAGCTTTTCAATGTTTAGTTGGATGTTTTTTGCTGTATCTCCGCAAGTACAAATGAGAATAGTCTTTCCTTTATAAACAAAAGGAGGAAATACCGCATTTCGTTTGGTAAACTTAGTATTTGTTAAATTTTCATACAATTTGACTATGGTTTTTGTCTTACCTTCGCCACTACCTCCGTACAAAACAATGCTCAACGGTAGCGGAGGATTTTTTACAATTTTTTTTGCCATAATTTATTGAATTTAAGTTAAACATTCAAAACCAAACAACCGCCTTGTAGTATTCGCTCCACCGCAAATACCACATTCTTGCACGCAAAACAAAAATTTCCTTTGCATAGAAATTTGTTTTTTCTCTGCCGACTCCCAAGCAAAATGATTACTGCTAAAAATAAAAAAGCGTGGAATCGTATCTGTTACCCGTTCCACGTATAGAGGCTCTCGCATTGCCCAGTCTGTCAGAACGAGCAACGTAGAACCCACGCCGATATGTAAATGGCACGAGCGTACCACATACTACATACCCAATGGGCATCTACCGTTGCTTTGTGTAACAGACTTAAATCTTGCGAGATTTCTATACGTCCAAACAAAGCGTCAGATAAACGCCTTTCTATGTCAAGCCCACCCAGCCGCATGTATAAAATGCTTCGGCGTGAACTTGGGGTAAAGGTAGGAATATTTTCACATCATTTTTACATAAGTCATACTTTTTTGAATAAGGTTAAAATATTTTTTACATTTGCATCAACCAAAATGAAATACTATGCCGAATTCAGAAAACATGAATTGTGCTTTGCACTTTCCTTTTTCTGACAAAACGGTCAAGGCGTATAATCTTCAAAATCACCTATGCATTCTCAGTAAAAAAACTAAATTTGTAAAAAAATTACTATGGGAAAGATTACATCGCGAGAGAAACAAATTACGCAGACAAGCGTGGTCGGTATTGTGGCAAACATTTTCTTGGCTTCGTTCAAGGCGTTTGTCGGTTTGATGGCAAACTCCATCGCCATTCTTCTTGATGCCGTAAATAATTTAAGCGATGCTTTGTCGTCGGTGATAACCATTATTGGCATTCGGTTGGCGCACCGCAAACCCGACAAGAATCACCCGTTCGGTTATGGTCGAATAGAGTATTTCAGTGCCATTCTGATTGCCGGGCTGGTGTTTGCCGCAGGTGCCACGTCGCTGATTGAGTCGGTCAAGAAAATCATCAATCCTGTGGAACCCGACTATTCGCTTGTGGCTGTGGTGATTATTTCTGTCGCCATTGTTACAAAAATCGTATTGGGGAGGTTTGTGAAGCGGAAAGGCGAGCAACTCAGCTCCGACGCTCTCGTGGCTTCGGGTGCCGACGCCATGTTTGATGCGATTATTTCAGCTTCGACGCTTGTCGGTATTGCTGTTACAATGTTGTTCGGTATTGTGGTTGACGGGTATATTGGTGCGATTATTTCAATTTTCATCCTCAAGTCGGGAATAGAATTGTTTATGCAGCCAATGAGCCAGATTCTGGGCGTTCGCTCCGACAGCGAGACCACGCAAAACATTAAGGCCGACATACGTAACACCGAAGGCGTGATTGGCGCGTATGACTTGGTGCTGCATAATTATGGACCAAATAGTGCCATCGGTTCGGTGCATATTGAAGTCGATGCCAATTTGAGCGCACACGACATACACGTGCTGTCGAAACAAATTCAACGGACTATTGTGATGAAATACGGCGTGTTCCTGACCATTGGCGTGTATGCCGTTGATTGTCACGACGATACATATGGAAAAGTGCAGAACGACATCCGCAGTATTGTAATGCAGTTCGATGGAATCTTGCAGGTGCATGGCATATTGATAGAAACAGAGGCAAGACTTATTTCGTTCGATGCCGTTGTTGATTTCAAAATTGCCGACAAAGCAGCTCTGCGTCAGCAAATAATTGATGCGGTGACGACACAGTACGATGGCTATACGGTGGAGATAAACTTCGACATAGATTATAGCGACTGAGGTAGAAAATTAAGAGTTAAAAGTTAAGAATTAAGTGTGTTGCGGCGGCTGAGCTTGTCGAAGCCGCAATGAGTGCGATGGAATCAATACAAACAATACTTTTCGGTAAAACTGACGACACGAAGGTGCAGATTGCTCGTAACGCTGTGGTGGAAGGCGTGCGGTACGCTACCAATATGCTCATTCTCTGGACGTTGACCGAATTTGTGCTTGGCAAGGAATATTTGGGCGTTTCCACCGCCATCGCCTCGTTGCTCGCAGGTTTGATGAACTATGCGTTGAGTTCATTGTGGGTATTTCACAAGGTGGAGAAAAAAGCGGAAAAGAATCTCCTGCAATTCGCCCTGTTTACGGCAATTGGCGCCATCGGCTTGGGTATCAATGTGGGAATTACCACGTTTCTCACACGGCAGATGGATGTGAATTATCTGATTAGCAACACAATAGCGCAAATCGTGGTGTTTTTCTTCAATTTCTTTATGCGAAAGCATCTGGTGTTCGAAAGAGAATCAAAATAATTATAATTTTCTACGAAAAACACGTAATTTCTTATATTCGTAAACTTTTTCTCTCTATTTGCTTTTAGATTGAAAGAAAAATTCGTTGATTTGCAAATGAAAAGCAAACGATTGTTTGTTTCATGATTGTAAACTAAAATTTTTGTGTCGTGGCAAAAACTAAATACATCTTTGTAACCGGCGGCGTTGTGTCGGGTTTAGGGAAAGGAATTATTTCGTCTTCAATCGGGAAACTCTTACAGGCGCGAGGTTTCCACGTTACCATCCAGAAACTCGACCCCTACCTCAACATTGACCCTGGAACGTTGAATCCCTACGAACACGGTGAATGCTATGTGACAACCGACGGTGCCGAAACCGACCTCGACCTTGGTCATTACGAGCGCTTTCTTGACCACGAGACAACACAGGCAAACAACATCACTACGGGAAGAATTTATCGCAACGTGATAGAAAAAGAGCGTCGCGGCGACTTCCTCGGCAAAACGGTGCAAATCATCCCTCACATAACCGACGAAATCAAACACAACATTCAAGCTGTGGGCAACAAAGGCTACGATTTTGTCATCACCGAAATAGGCGGAACTGTGGGCGATATTGAATCCCTGCCGTTCATCGAGGCAATTCGTCAGATGAAATGGGAAATGGAACACGACTGTTTGTTTGTGCATCTTACACTCGTCCCATTTCTGGAAGCAAGTCAGGAATTGAAGACAAAGCCGACACAACACTCGGTAAAACAATTGCAACAGGCTGGTGTTCAGCCCGATATACTCGTGCTCCGTACCGAGCACGAACTTTCAACGGAACTTCGTCGAAAAGTTGGTCAGTTCTGCAACGTTGACTTGGATTCGGTGGTGCAGTCGGTTGACCAGAAGACCATCTACCAAGTTCCCATTGCCATGGCAGAACAAAATCTTGACGAAGCCATTTTGAGAAAATTCGGTATGGAAGTTGGCGAAAAACCGCCGATGGTTCCGTGGAGAACGTTTTTGCAGAATTTCTACAATCCGCAGACGACCATTCAAGTGGCATTGGTAGGAAAATATGTGGAATTACCCGACGCATACAAATCTATCCTGGAATCGTTCATTCACGCCGGAGCCGTGCATAAATGCAAGGTAAAGGTGAAACTTGTTCAGTCGGAACAACTCACCAAAGAAAATGTACAGCAAGAACTTGCCGACTGCGCAGGCATATTAGTTGCTCCTGGGTTCGGCAACCGCGGCATTGAAGGGAAATTCGTGGCGATTCAATTTGCCCGAGAAAACAAGATACCATTCCTCGGCATTTGTTTGGGAATGCAATGTGCCGTGATTGAATTTGCGAGAAACGTGCTTGGACACACAAACGCACACTCTACGGAAATGAATCCCGACACCCCCTACCCTGTCATTGACATTATGGAAAGTCAGAAAACAATCACGCAGATGGGCGGAACAATGCGTCTCGGTAGTTATCCTTGTTCGCTCAAACCCAACTCGCTTGCCGCAAAAATCTATGGTACCGACAAAATCGTGGAACGCCATCGTCATCGCTATGAATTCAACAACAACTATTTACAAGAATTTGAACAAGCTGGCATGGTTGCCACAGGTATAAATCCTGAATCAAATCTGGTAGAGATTGTTGAAATACCGTCACATCCGTGGTTTGTAGCCGTGCAGTTCCATCCGGAATACCGAAGCCGGGTAATCAATCCGCACCCGTTGTTCGTGGAATTTGTAAGAGCGGCGATGGAAAACAAAAAGAGGCAATCTGTTTAGATCGCCTCTTTGCTTATTATAATTGGATTTATCCGTTATTTTTTGAAGAATTTGCCCAAAATACTTGTTGCAGCACCGAGCAAATCCCCTTTTGATGACGAACCTGCCGCCGAAGCTCCAAGTGAAGTTAGAATACTTGTTAAATCAATACCACTATCTTTTGACGTGATTTTCCCAATAATTGTCGGAAGAAGTGACGTGGCGATTTTTACTGTTGAATCGTCAAGTCCCAACTTTTTCGCTGCATTTTTTGTAAAAAGTTGTGACGCCAATTGTGTAATCGGACTTGATTCTGCCGAAGTTTTGCCCGTAAACAACGAAGTAATTTGTTCTATACCACTTGCCGATTGAGCCTTTTCTTTCACGCTTCCAAAAATAGAATCGGTTAATCCGTCTAATACGCTGCTACTCAAGTTTGTCCCCGAAGCCGAAGATTTTACTTGTTTTAGGATTAAATCTGTAATTTGTGACATAATTTTTTTGTTTTAAGTTTATCCACAAATGTAAGACTTTTTGGATAAAATTTCTATTCAAAAAGAAAAATTACACTCTGACCGTACTTATTTTTTCATTCCCACGATAGTAATCTTTCCCTGCAAATAGCCTTTTTTCATACCCTCGCTACTGATAACCATATCGCCGTTCGAAAGGAAATCTAACCCTTCGGGTTTGTAGAAATCTTCGGGAGCAAGCAGCATCACGTTTTTGAGCGTTTCCCCGTTATAAACAAGAATCATTCTATCGGCTGCCGACAAGACATAGAGTTCTTTTGAAATAGGGTGAATGGCCAATGCCGACGGATTAAAATGGATTGTTTGTACAGAGTCTATTTGGTAATTGTTTTTTATAAATGTTCGTACTTCTTCTATTTTTATTGATAGATATTCAGTTGGGTTTCCAACGGATTTTTTGTCAAATGCATACACCAGCCGTTCCTTGTCGGCATTCTCCAGCACTTTCTGGCGATGTGCCTTTTTGTTGCTTGCACGCGTGTCCATTGACGGTTCCTTGCACGAAACAAGGAATTTCTTGCTGTCATTGTCGTAAAACAATCCTTCGATATTCATACACGGAACGCGAAGCATAACCTGGTCGGCGTGGCCTGAGAAATTTTCATAATTAAATGAGAATAATGCTCCGTCACTTCGAAGCACCACTACGTCGTCACCAACAATTTGTACATCCTCGAAATCGCCTATGTCGGTAAATCTACCTACGGTTGTCATCGATTCGTCGCGAAGGTCTATTTGGAAAACGGCGCCCAATTCGTCCTGAATGCAGAAAATGGCAGTGTCGCCTGCGATTGATAAGCCGGAAATCTCTTTGAGAACTTCGGGCACCTCAAACGTTTTTTTCGGGTTCAAGAAATCATAGTCAAGCGTCTTGTAATATGCCGAAGACTGCAATGATTGCAACGACCATGTTTCGTTGGAAATGAAATTTTTGAATTTGTAGAATTTTCCGTCCAAGGTAAAAAACAAGTTTTCCTCAACGCCGTTTTTCAAGAGTTCAATGTTCACAAACGAAGTGTCTCTCGTTTCAATCAGCGAAATTTCGTCTAAAATCCAGCCAGAATGATTCTTTTGGATTTTCTTCTCCATCTTTCGTAAAAAATCGGGCGACGGTTTGAATGCTGTTTCCTTGTATAGTAGATTCTCATTTTTGTCGAAGACGAAGGAAATAGGCTTGTCGTTGCACAAAAATTCTATTTCAACGGATTCAACCTTATGCTCGACGTTCACCACATCGGCTTTGGGGCAGAATTTATACACTTCAGCCATCATTTTGCTGCTTTCCTGACTTGTCGTCTTGTTTCCCGTGCAACCAAAGATGAGCATGGTTGCGGCGAAAATGAGTGTTCTTGTTTTTGGCGTCATAGTCGTTTATTTTTTAAATTTTGTAACAACGAGTGCGCTATTCGTGCCTCCGAAACCGAATGAGTTTGACAAAAATGTGTTAACATTTTTCTCTATTGTTTTTGTCGCTATGTTGAGGTTTTTCGAATACTCATCGGGTTTTTCGAAGTTGATGTTTGGTGCAACGAATGAATTTTGCATCATCAGCATAGAATAAATCATTTCGCTTGCTCCTGCCATCCAGCATTCGTGCCCCGTCATTGACTTGGTCGAGCTGATTAGCGGACGTACAGGGCCGAACAGCGAGTCCAACGCCATTGCTTCGAACATATCGCCTTGAATTGTCGAGGTTGCGTGTGCATTCACATAATCAATGTCGGCAATGCCTAATCCTGCATCTTTCAGAGCTCGTTCCATAGCTATTTTTGAACCGCTGTCGCTTGGTTGCGAGATGTTTGCCCCGTTTGACGAGAAACCGTAACCCACAACTTCTGCAAGAATAGTTGCTCCCCGTCTTACGGCGTGTTCATATTCTTCCAAGATAACGGTAGCTGCCCCGCCGCTTGGTACCAAACCGTCGCGTGAGGCATCAAACGGACGAGAGGCCTTCGTCGGCTCGTCAACACGGACGGAAAATGCACTGATTCCGTCGAAACTTCCCATTGAAAGATAATTTGTTTCTTGGGCGCCACCGCACACAATCATATCCTGCAAACCGTTGCGGATGAACATTGCGCCCAAACCTATGGCGTGGGAACTACTTGCACACGCCGCACTTATGGTTATGTTTACTCCACGGAGCTTGAATATTGTGGAAAGATTCATCGTTACCGTCGAATTCATCGACTGAAAAATGGCACCCGAACCCATCAACGTCGTATCTTTTTTCTCAAGAGCAGTGGTATGGGCGTTAATCACGGCTTGTGCCGAAGAATCGTTGCCATATAAGATGCCCACTTCGTTTTCTGTCAGGTAGTCCATATCGATGTTGGCGTTTTTGAATGCTTCCACCGTTGCCATATAAGCGTATTCGCCTTGTTCAGGCAAACAAACACGTGCTCTTCTGTCCAAAAGGCCTTTCAGCTGTGGTCGTTCCACAATGCCAGTCAATGGCGAACGATAGCCATATTCCGTTCTTTGTGGGTCGATTCCAATTCCGGATTTCCCTTCGTACAACGATTTAGTCACTTCGTCAAGATTCTTGCCAAGACAAGAGTAAATGCCTATGCCAGTTACAACTACGCGTTTCATAAAAAAAATATTTGGTCAAAAATACATATTTTAACCGATGAAGATTTATACATTTGTAAAAAAAAGATTGTGAACCTGTTTTTTTCAAGAGAAATCGACGACCATTCTATTGTTTTGACCGACGACGAGGCAAAACATTGTACCAAGGTGCTTCGCAAGATAGTTGGTGACGAAATCCACGTGATTGACGGAAACGGAAATCTGTACATGGCGAAAATAGTTTCCGTCGGGAAACGAGATTGCGTGTGCGAAATTGTTTCGAAAACGGAGCGGTTCGGCTCGCATAATTATTATGTGCGAATGTGTGTGGCACCGACGAAAAATATTGACCGTTTTGAATTTTTCGTTGAAAAAGCCGTGGAAATCGGTGTTGACGAAATTGTTCCCATTTGTTGTGAAAACTCCGAAAGAAAAGTGGTGAAATTGGATAGAATAGAGCGTATCGTTCTTTCGGCAATGAAACAGTCGTATAAGGCACAAATGCCTGTTATCAGTGAGATGACCGACGTGAAGGAGATTCTATCGACAGCATTTTCGGGGAAAAAATGTATTGCACATTGCGAGGAACAACAAAAACAATTGTTGCGTGATGTTGTTGTAAAAGGCGAAGAAATCACCATTTTGATTGGTCCTGAAGGCGATTTTTCGTTAGATGAAATTTCTCTTGCTCAAAAAAACAATTGGATTCCTATCTCGTTGGGCGAAAGTAGGTTACGTACCGAAACCGCAGCTATTGCCGCCGTGCATACGGTTGAGGTGATGAACGAGACCATATAGGAAATTATTGTAACTTTGTTTCGTACGCATTCTAAGAAAATGTACGAGAAATAAAACGAAAAAAATATAGTTATGATAATAAAGTTGGTTTCTTTTCCTTATGTGGATAGGTTATCTGCAAAGTCACGCAAACTACGAATAAATATAGTGTCAGACATTCTTAATGAAAAAAATGCTGATTTTGTGATGTTTAGCGAATGGATATTCGACAATATGGATGACTTGAAGAAAGTTTATCAATTAACTCATAATAAACAAGTTACTGCATTGTTTGAACTAAATTTAGCTTCTGGATTGGATGGGAATAATTTGTTTCTTTTACAAAACGGGAAAATAAAGGATCTAAAAACACATCAAATTTTTAGTACTCCGAAAGAAGCAACAGAAGAAAATATTGAAAATTTAATTAGGGAACTTGAAACGCATAGACAATTTGTAGTAAACGATAAGCATTTTTTAATTCTTCAGTGCGGAGAAAATAATATTTTAAAGACAACGCGTGACAAAGAAAACTGTTCGGAGTTTAGATTATCAAACCGCTCAGACTTAAAAAATCGTTTTGACAAAGTTATCAATGGTGTCGATGTTATTCTAAACCCGTTACACACAAAATGGGGTAGGTTTTATGACTTTTCTTGTCGTCTTTATAAATTTAGCGAAAGGAAAAGATACAGTTTCTATTGTTGTCAACTTACTACAGACAATCAATTGATTAATGCGGTTAAAAATCCGCAAAAGAATACAGCACAAAGAGCAATGAAGAGCAGAAAGATTTTGACACCACTTCTTACTGAAAGTCCCAATAATAGCTATCTGTTACAAGCATACGAGATATAGTACATTTTGCTTTTATTTTTTCACTTTCCTCACCATCTCTCCTAAATCAGTATAGTTTTCAAGGTCTTTCTCCGAAAATGCTATTCCCATAAGAATGTATAGCATATTGCCGCATTGAATTGTGATGTTTGGCGTACTCTCTCTTGTCGGGAACAATACCATAACATCGTCTTTGCTGTTCGTCTCCGAATCCAGAATCTCAAGTCCGTTAATCAGGGCATCCGCGTCGAAGACACATGTTTCTCCGTTTACGGTAAAGAAAACGGTGCTACTATATTCTCGTGAAGAAGCGCTCACGGCTTTCTTTATGAAAGATACCGCTTCCTTTATGGATGAATGTGGAAATGTAAAGTTGCAGGCGAACTCTTTATAAATAATATCTTCGTTACGATAATCGGGATACTTTGTACGAAGATGACATCCTCCTATTTCAGTATCGTATTTGCCTGATTTACAATCTGGATTGATAAGCTTGTTATTAAACTTCTGGAACGTTGGCAATGTGCTTTCGTATGCCCGAAGAATTATTTGAATTCCGTTCGTTGCAACCACAAATCCGCTCGCCTCATCGTAATAAACACCCTTGTAATAGTTCTTTTCCTTTTGTTTGTTCGTGGCGAAAAAATGCCGTTTGAACAATAAATTTTGATATTCCTTCGGGTCAAAATCTTGTCTTGTCGATTTCTTCACATTTTCAAGCACATTAAACGATACCATGTTTGTTTTTCGAGTTTCCATAATCAAATTTTTTTCAACATTGCAAAAATAAATGCACGCTGTCCCAAATCGTGGTACAGCTTTTTTTATATTTGGGAAATATTTTGATTATGAAAGTTCCTACTCTTTTTAAAGAATACATTTGGTTAGTTGAAACCATCAAGCAAGCAAAGAAAATCACCTTTGCCGAGATTCGGGAAAAGTGGTTCAACACGGATTTAAGCGAAGGCAAGGAATTGGCACGTTCCACATTCAACCGCCACAAGGATGCGATTGCCGATATTTTTGGTATCATCATTGAATGTGACACGAAAGATGACTATCGTTATTATATCGACAATAATTCCGTGTTCAGGGAAAACTCCGTACAAAACTGGATGTTATCCACGCTCTCGGTAAACAATGTTATCTCCGAGAGTCTTTCGCTACAAGACCGTATCTTGTTGCAACCGATTCCTTGCAACGATTATTTGCAGATAGTCATTAACGCGATGAAAAAGAAAGTGCGCGTAGAAGTCACCTATCGGAAATATAATAGTGAGGTGGTAAGCCATGTGAATTTTGAACCGTATTGCCTGAAACTTTTCAATCAACGCTGGTACGTTTTGGCGCATTTCCATCGTGATGCCACAAACGACAAGGATGAACAGGATTACTTCGCCACATATTCTTTCGACCGAATTCAAAGTATGACGCTTACAGAGATAAAATTCGAGGTCCGTGAAGACTTTGATGCACAGGAGTATTTCGGGGAATGTTATGGCATATATGCGGGTGGTGATGTTGAAGCACAACGAATTGTCATACGGGCGTATAACGACCAGCGGTTTTACTTGCGTGACTTGCCTTTGCATCATAGTCAAAAGGAATTGCACCGAGGCGACAACTATATTGATTACGAATATTATATGCGACCGACAATAGATTTTTGCAGTCACCTTTTAAGTTTTGGGAAGCACGTTGAAGTTATCGAGCCGCAGTCGCTACGAGAAAATATCGTGGAGATGGCTAAAGAAATAATACAGACATACAATTCTGAAAAATAATTTCAATTTTTTTGAGGGTGTACCACGTTTTGATACACCCCACGGTTACTTTTGTTTTTGAAAATGATAGTCAAATAAAAAACAAAAGTTATGGAAGCAAAAAAGTTATTTTTCAAAGAATGTCATTTAGCAGGCCGTCAGTACTATGATGTTGATGAGGTATGGGAGGAATTACGTATAGGAACAGTGCTAAAACTTGAACGTCAAGCAGATAATCACTATGATAAAAATGCGATACAAGTTATTTATGTACGAGAATCCGACAACGAACCATTTTTGTTAGGTTATGTGCCTCGTAGTGATAACGAAACACTCAGCAAACTTTTCGATTCTGGCTGGAACGACCTTTTTGATTGTCGTATTAGCAAAATTTCTCCGAGTGTTCACTATGAAGACCAGATTCATTTTACTCTGCGAATCAACAAGAATCCGAATGCTTAACCAAGTTGATGAGCCACATTGTGATGTGGCTCATTAATTTTGTAAAAACTCAATCCATTTCACGATTTTGCCGTCTTTGCTCATTTTTTTCTCTGCATCTGTTCGGTCGGATTACAAATCCTCATATTCACGACGGCTGGATTGCAAATCCAGCAGAACTGGTATCAATGAAGCACGTGAAGTCACAGAGGAATGGAGGACGTTCTACAACAACCAACGGCCTCACGAATCCTTAGACAATCAGACTCCGATGTCTTTCAGAAACAAAAAACTATTTGAATATGGTTATAATTAATTATATTTGTCTAATTTTACTATGTCCAAAAAATGGGAAGTTTACATATCAATGTCAGTGTTAAAACAATGGAAATAATTAAGGGATTACCTAAAATGAAATTCAAATAGTATTATGGAAAATATCGAAGAACAATTAATAAAAGAGGGTTGGGTTAAAGATGGGGAAACCTTGTTTGGAAAAACTTTTCACCTATATGACAAACATCAAAAACTTATAGGAGAACGTGATTACGACAATGAATGGATATTGATAAATGAAGTAAAATGCGAACGATACGAGAATGCTACGATAATTACATGTATTGATTTTAAGGTAGTTTATACTCAAATTGGAAATATTATTGCTCGATATAGATATAAAAATGATGCTATTAGAAGTCGAGTATTATTACAATCGGATATTTTTATTGAGGACAATCAAATGACGATAGAAGATAAATTCAAAAAAGTATTTAATTTTTTGAATAACAAAGATAAAAACGTCGATGACAGAGAGAATGAAATTTATGATGAGGAAAATAACGACGAAGGTGACAAAGATGAAGTCCTTGAAGAAGAAGATATAATTGATGATAGTAATAATGAGAATGAAATTTTTGATGAAGATTATAATGCTATAGTCTTGATAGATGAAGAATATAGTCCCAAGGGTGAATTAGTGAGCGGATATGATGCTTTTGCCATAAGTAATAGTCAACAACGTTCCCTTACTTTATTTGATTGTCCTTATATAGGATTGGGAAAAAGAACTATTAAAGAAAAATACTGATAATCAAACTATTCTTGCCGTTTCTTTTCTTTTTGCTTTTTTAATACAACGAAATTCCAAACTATATAATACCTTTGTATTGCAATAAAGACATTAGTGTGAAAAAAAATATACAAAATGAAAAGTAGTTTAAAGGAATTTAAATATGGAAAACAAAATATAAATGACGTTTTCTCTGAATGGTACACTGTTCCATCTTATCAGCGTCACTATGTATGGGAAGACGACCAAATATGCAAATTATTAGATGACATAAAAGATAATTATATAACACATTCAACAGAAGAATATTTTCTTGGTTCTTATATTATTCAAAGTAAGGCAGGAGAAAATGATTTATTAGATGGACAACAGCGTATAACAACTTTATTTCTTCTGTTTGCATTCTTACGTGATTATGAAAATACCCCTAAGGATTGGATAAAAGAATGCCAAAATTTAATATATCAAGAGGCAATAAAAAGGACAAATACACCCGCTCGTGTTCGTTTGAAATACGAAATACGTGGGGATGTGGGGGAATTTATTGAAAAGAGAATAGTACCAGAAGATGGTATTACAAACAATTGGGACGAATTCCGTGATTCAAAAGTTAAAAAGAATGAAAGTGTATCTCACATTTGCAGAGCTTTATTAAGTTTCAAGAATTATTTTGATTCAAATACGGATATTGACATAGATAAATTTCTTCACTTTATTTGCAATAATGTCGTCTTAATTTTTATTTCAGCAGACACATTGGAAGATGCATTCCGCCTATTCTCCATTATGAATGACAGAGGTGTCAAGTTGGCTAATGCTGACATTTTGAAATCCTCAAACTTGGAAAAATTAACAGATAAGACGAAATTAAATTATATAGCCCAACAATGGGAAGATAAACAAGAAGCGTTGGGTGCTGACTTTGACCGCTTCTTGTCTTATGTTCGTACAATTCTTTTGAAAACACGTCAACGGAGTAATTTGCTTGATGAGTATGAGAACTTTATTTTTAAGAAAGGTGTTTTAAATCAAGGTGAAGAATTTTTTGAAAAGGTTTTCTCTTTATATGAAACATACGACAAAGCCATAGATTTGACGAGAAATAATAATACGGCGTATTGCAATTTAATTAGAATTATGAAAGCAAGTATGCCTTCAACAGATTGGATTCCTGTTGTTATGTGTTATTATGAAAAATATAACGATACCAATTTAACTGAATTTACGAAGAAACTTGCCTGTAAAACAGTTGCTGACGCTGTTTGTGGTGTTCAAATTTCTAAAAGAATAGACGATTTAGGTAGATTGATGAAATATATTGAAGATTCAAATAACTCGCAAGATGTATTAGACAATTCAAATGCTTTTGAGATTCAGCAGGAAATATTTAAAGAACATATATCTTCGGATATATATAGTCGTCAATATGCAAAAGCATTACTTATGCTACTTGAATATGAGTATCAAGATAATAATATACCCAAAGAGTTTTCAAAAATATCAATAGAACATATTCTTCCCCAAAATCCAAATCCAACAAGCCAATGGTGTAAAGATTTTTCAGAAGAAGATAGGATAAATGCAACTCATAAGATTGGAAATCTTTGTATTATTGGTAGTAAAAAAAATACTGCTTTAGGAAATCTTGATTATGGCGATAAACGAGTAAAGTATTTCAAGAATAACATTGGAAATTTCGCAAGAACATTAAAAATCTATAATGATTATCCTAATCAATGGACTTTAGCTGAATACAATTCAAATCAAGAAAAGACAATTCAGGACATAAAAAGGATTTTTGGAATAAATTAATTATCTGTTCGGTCGGATTTGCAATCCGACCGCAACGAATACCAGCATTTTCAATGCGAGAAAACAACAAGCAGCAAATAAACACAATTCCAAAATGTGGGGCGTTGTTTATGTGGCGGATTACAAATCCTCATACTCATAGCTGCTGGATTACAAATCCAGCAGAACAAAGGAATCCATCTGTTCGGTCGGATTTGCAATCCGACCGTAACGAATACCAGCATTTTCAATGCGAGAAAACAACAAGCAGCAAATAAACACAATTCCAAAATGTGGGGCATTGTTTATGTAGCGGATTGCAAATCCTCTTATTCATAGCTGCTGGATTTGTAATCCAGCAGAACAAGGGGTCGGATTACAAATCCTTATGTTCACGGCGGCTGGATTACAAATCCAGCAGAACTGGTCGGTCGAATTACAAATCCTTATACTCATAGCGGCTGGATTACAAATCCAGCCGAACGAAGCAAATCCAGCAGAACAAGGGTCTAAAGCAAAAACGCTTTCCTCACCTAAGCGAAGAAAGCGTTCCAAATGACATGTATAAGAATGAATGACTAATAACTATTTTCGTGTACCGATTTTACTGCACGGCCCGAAGGGTCGTTCAGGTTTTTGAACGAGGCGTCCCATGCCAATGCTTCGGCGGTGCTGCACGCAACCGAAGGAACTGAAGGCACTGATTTTGCCGCCGATTCCGACGGAAAATGTTCCTCGAAAATGGTGCGGTAGTAGTATTCCTCCTTGTTCATCGGCGGATTTATCGGAAAACGTTCTTTTGCGTGAGCCATCTGCTCGTCGGTAACGGCTTCGGAAGTGATTTTCTTCAGCGTGTCAATCCAACTGTAACCTACGCCGTCGGAGAACTGTTCTTTCTGCCGCCACGCAACGCTTTCTGGCAATAAATCCTCGAACGCCTTGCGCACAATCCATTTCTCTATTTTGCCGTCCTTGCTCATTTTCTGCTCTGCATCCACGCGCATTGCCACGTCGAGAAACTCCTTGTCGAGGAACGGCACACGACCTTCAACGCCCCACGCCATAAGCGATTTGTTGGCACGAAGGCAGTCGTACAGATAGAGTTTTTTCAGTTTACGTATAGTTTCATCGTGGAACGATTTGGCATCGGGAGCCTTGTGGAAATACAGATAGCCGCCAAAAACCTCGTCGGCACCTTCGCCCGAAAGCACCATCTTGATACCCATTGATTTGATGACACGTGCCAACAAATACATTGGCGTTGAAGCACGTACTGTTGTAACATCGTATGTTTCAATGTAATAAATTACATCACGAATTGCATCAAGACCTTCTTGAATAGTATAATTGATTTCGTGGTGAACAGTGCCAATATGTTCGGCAACTTTACGTGCCGCAATCAAATCGGGAGCACCTTTCAAACCAACTGCAAACGAGTGTAGTTGTGGCCACCATGCATCCTGCATGCTGTTTGTCTCAATACGTTTGGGAGCATATTTTTTTGCAATGGCTGAAATCACTGAAGAATCGAGTCCGCCCGAAAGCAATACGCCATACGGCACGTCAGACATCAGTTGTCGTTTTACCGACTGTTCAAGAGCCTCCTTCACCTCTTTCACGCCAATCTTGCTTCCACGCACGTTTTCATAATCAACCCAGTCGCGTGTGTACCAACGTTTCATTTCTCCTTCCTTGCTCCAGAAATAGTGACCTGGCAAAAACGGTTCGTATGACTCGCAGTTGCCCTCGAGAGCCTTCAGTTCCGAAGAAACGTAGATTTTTCCGTCGGAATCCTTTCCAATATACAGTGGAATCACACCTATCGGGTCGCGGGCAATGAGGAACTCGTCTTTCTCGGCATCGTACAACACGAAGGCAAAAATACCATTCAAATCTTCCAAGAAATTGATACCTTTTTCCTTGTACAAGGCAAGAATCACTTCGCAGTCGGAACCCGTCTGAAACTCGTATTTGTCGGCAAGTTTCGCACGAATGTCACGATGATTGTATATTTCGCCATTTACGGCAAGAATATGCGTCAATTCTTTGTTTTTCAAAGGCTGACTACCCGATTGCGGATCGACAATCGAGAGTCGCTCGTGTGCCAAAATCGCTGATTTTCCCACATAAATTCCTGACCAATCCGGACCGCGGTGGCGGATTTTTCCCGACATAGTCAAGGCTTTTGTTCGGAGCGATTCTGGTTTCTCCTGTATGTTAAGAATGCCAATAATACCACACATAATACGTACAGTTTAGAGATTATTTTTCACTCAGATACTTATTGATGGCAGCAGCCGCTTTTCGTCCCGATGCAATTGCACGAACAACCAAACTTGCGCCCGAAGCGGTATCGCCTGCGGCAAACACTTTATCTACTGACGACATTTGATTTCCGTCGATAGCAACGTTGCCACGTT
>JAEEQV010000289.1:0-3438 GCA_016285445.1 Bacteroidales bacterium | reverse complement strand
TCACATACTCGCCATTTTTATTAACAGCCCCCCAAGCTCCGTTTTCTTCCACCAACGCAACTATGTCCGAACAATTGACAGGATTTCTTTCATAATCGACAAGTATCATCTTATTGAAGCGACACTGCGTATTTTTATCACCTTCGATTGTTATGAAACCATACTTGCCATATAATTCCACACCAGCAATGCCGTTTTTCGTAAAAGCGACCAACGGCTTGGTGTATTTCGGAGGGAAAATTTCTTTGCCGTCCAAAGAAAACAATCCGTACAAACTATCTTTCCCAACGCAAATGAAACCATTTTCATTCTCGTCTGAAATCCAATCATACACGCAGGGAGCGATTTGTTTCCCGTCAACTGTAGCCAATCCGAATTTTTGCCCTTCGGTCTGATTCCCCTGTTCGCTATATACAACCAAACCACCCTTGTGACAACATTTTATATAAGGAGCACTGAAAGAATAATAATTGCCGAACACATCCCAGATTTCATCGTGGTTTTCCTTGGAACATATCAAATATCCTGAATGTGTCGATTTCACTGTTTGGTATCGTGCAGGAACCACAATGTTGTTCTTTTCGTCAAAAACGCCAACACCGCCAATCCTTTTTTCCAACTTGATTTCCACAGGTAGCAGTGCCCAAGCACCTTCATAATAATCGTAATATATAGAGTTGTCGTAAAAATGTTTATATTTATCGTCCTCTTCAAAAACATAGAGAATTGTCTTGCCTTTACTCTTGCGTTGTACTATAACACTATCGGGATTTGTGTTAGAATAAAAAGTATATGTACATTGTTTTGTAAAATCAAATGTGTCATAAAATTCATTAACATATTGTGTTTCAACCACAAACGACTTGTTATGAAATTTGTCATAATTGATCTGTATGCTCTTTATCGGAATGTTTTGGACTGTGTCGTATTGTATTCTTAATACCGAATACGAGTTGTCATAGCCCCACACAACGCGTTGTGACCATTCCATAGATTCATCGGCAGGTTTTGTCTGTTTTCCATCAATAGAATATGCATACGTATATTTAGGATACCACCATTCATGGTTTATAGCTTTTTTGTTTGGCTTGATAATAATATCCGACGCTTTTGTCCCGTTGGGGTAATATCGGGCAATGTGATTGTATTGTTTTTCGTTGTACCTGTATTGATAGTATGCACCACGTCTTTCATAAGGTCGCATAATGCAGCTATTGTTTTTGTCTGTAAATACGGCATATTTGGCAGTATCACAAACATACCGCAAAAGTCTTTTATCATCATACCAAGGTTTAGCGTCATTCCATTTTTCGTTTTTTGCCACTTTCTGCTCTTCGATTTTCTTTATCTTGGGATAACCGGAATAACATACTTGCAAAATGCCTTTTTTATATAGACAAGCTTGTTCTCCCATTATACCACCAGTAATAAACCAACCATCTTTTACCCCGTTCTTATAATAACCTTCAACATGTCCCCAATTACCTTCATGATCATCATAAACAACATAAGAGCATCCATGCCGCAACAAACCCTTATAATTTTCTATACTCTTTATGCACTCATCATAACCATATGTGATTTTTTGTGTAATAACCGCTTTTTGTTTTGTCGTTTTATTTCCGTCTTTGTCAAAATACTTATACTTGATTGGGGGCTGTGCTGCTCCTGCTAACGAGAAGAAAAAAAACACAATGGGCACTATGGAACGAAAGAGTTTCAAAATGAATGTTTTAGAGTTCAAAGATAGAAAAAATTTGAAGATTGTATAATTTTTGTGATGAGATGTCTCTCTCCGCTTCGCTCCGTTCGACATGACGGTGCATCCATCTTTTCTACATCATGCTTTGAACGATTTAGATAATTTTCTAAAATCATCTAAACATTTCAGATGTTAATACTTCTTTTTCTACATATACAGATGTGAAAATACCAGAATCAATAAACAAATCCGTCCAATATAATAGGTTTTGGGGATATAATAATTCAAATGAAATATTTGACTCACCTGATTTTATTAGTTTCTTAATCTTACGAAATTGTTTCATATAATGTTGTGAGTGGAATGACAAGTTTCTATAGTGAAGTAGTTTATTTTCCTTAGGACTGCCGATAGCCTTAAATCCCATACCATATCCACCGATGTTCCATATTTTGAATTTATAATTGAAACCATACGATTTAACTGTCCGATACCCCTTTTTAATATAAAGCAAACCTTTCTTTAATTCTTTTGGTGTAATTTCTTTCTTTATAGATAAGTCTATTGAAGGCTTTATTTTAAAATAAGTTTCATCCTTAAATATAAGGTACGAAAATTTTTCATTTATTCCTACTGTTTTCAAAGCATACGGAATAAGACTCAGTTGTTCAATTGGTATATATCTTAAATCTTCTGTATATGGATTATATCCATCCCGATTTGAAAGCGGCTTTAAATAAAGATTCCCTTCGCAAAAATATAACAGATAATTATAGTGTAATGTATCATATTGGAAACGTTTCTGCTTACAGAAAGCCTCAAACCGTCTCACATCTTCCGATATACATACATTAGGATATGGTATATATGTATTATCATGCTTCAGCCAATGCCTATGATATGTACTGTCCTTTATCCAAATCAAAAAAGGCAACGGCGATTGGTGTATTTCATTATTCTCTAATTCATTAAACGTTTCTCGTTCTTGTAAATTAATCACCAAAAAAATATCTTTTTCAGTTATTGTCATTGTTGTGTCATAATACCCAAATATAGAAATACTAAGTTGATATTCATTTTCTTTATTTGTCAATCTCCATTTCCCTTTCCCAAAACATGCTTTGCAAGGGGTGCATGCAGAAAATTCTCCTTTACCAGGTTTTAGATTTAACGAGAAACTATTCTGAAAACCACTCAAATCATTCATCACACAAATCCGAGTTTGCCCCACAAGTTTCATAACAACAAACAGTGATATGATAAATATCACAGCTCCTTTTCCTCTATTTTTCCCTATTCCCATAACACATTCAAACTTTCTCGTTTCCACTCTTAGGTAATTCAGTAGTGAACCCTAAATTACCGTTATCAATATGTGCCGATATATCAATTAACCTCATTGCTTTTTATATTTTGTAATCATACATTCCAAACTTTTCAAGTTTTTCGCAAACTCTATCTGTTTTTCAAATTCTTTCTCATAAGAGTTAAACATCTGTGCTCTTTTTAATTTTAATTCATTTATTTGAGAAGTTCCATCCAACAACTCAAAATAATCAAATTTATGACCATATTCCGGTTCCTTACAATCAACTTCACCATACGTTCCGTATGCGGGGAGACCGAGATAACCTGTATATTTTTCATTAACATAGACTTTATTATCTACCACTATATAATTATAATCATTATCCCCATCACATAAACTTATCGAAATATTGTTTTTAAAGTCTATC
>JAEEQV010000288.1:0-3450 GCA_016285445.1 Bacteroidales bacterium | reverse complement strand
ATTCAGCATATTTGGCGATAGATGCAGCGTTGGCAGAGGTGAAAAAATCGGGTATGTTGCCCGTGCCGCTTCATTTACGCAATGCACCCACCAATTTGATGAAAGAATTGAATTATGGCGACGGTTATAAATATTCCCACGATTATCCTGGACATTTTGTGAAACAGGAATTTCTTCCCAAAGAACTTTCTCATGAGTCGTTCTGGAAAGCAGCCGAAAACAAGCGTGAGGATGACACAAAACGCTATATGCAGTCCTTGTGGAAGGACAAATACTCGTTTTAATTGAAGATTGATAAGGATTTGTAGCGAATCCGGGATTCGAACCCGAATATCCACCGTGAGAGGGTGGTGTCCTAGCCATTAGACGAATTCGCCATAAAATTGTTGCAAAAATAATTTTTTTTGTTGATTTTCACAAATCCGATGTAAAAAAAGTAGAGACGTTGCGTGCAACGTCTCTACATAAATAGAATCAAACGTCAAAAAAGATTACGCTTTTTCAATATATGAAACAATCCAAGCGCCAACTTCTTTTGTTCCATATTTTGCACCGCCTTCGACTTGAATTTCGGGAGTGCGGATATTTGCGTCCAACGAAGCGTTTACTGCCTTGCGAATCAATGTTCCTTCTTCTTTCAAGTCGAAATATTCAAACAACATGGCAACCGAAAGGATTTGAGCCAACGGGTTGGCAATGTTCAATCCTTTTGCTTGTGGCCAGCTACCGTGAATTGGTTCAAACACAGGAGTGTGTTCTCCTGTTGAAGCCGATGGCAACAAGCCCATAGAGCCTGTAATACAAGAACCTTCGTCAGTCAAAATATCGCCAAACGTGTTTTCAGTAACCATCACGTCAAAGAATTTTGGCTCTTGAATCATACGCATTGCAGCGTTGTCAACGTACATGAAGTCAGTTGTCACGTCAGGATACTGTGGAGCCATTTCCTGAGCGATTTTTCTCCACAAACGGCTGGATGCCAATACGTTAGCCTTATCGACAACTGTCAAATGTTTACGACGTTTGCGGGCATATTCGTATGCAACTTTCAAAATTCTTTCAACCTCTTTGCGAGTGTAGTAGTTTGTATCGTATGCCACATCGTCACCTTCCTTCTTTTCACCGAAATACATTCCACCAGTCAATTCACGGATACAAATGAAATCTGCACCTTTCACCAATTCTTCTTTCAAAGGAGACTTGTGTACCAGACAATCGAATGTTTCTACAGGACGAATGTTTGCGAACAAACCAAGTTTCTTACGCATTGCCAACAAACCTTGTTCTGGGCGAACTTTCGCGTTAGGGTTATTGTCGAATTTTGGATCACCTACCGATGCGAACAAAACGGCATCAGCATCCATACAAACCTTGAATGTTTCTTCTGGAAACGGATCGCCAACTCTGTCGATTGCGTCAGCACCACAAATGGCGTATTCATATGAAAATTCATGTCCGAATTTTTTACAGATAGCCTGCATAACGGCTACACCTTGTTCCATGATTTCTGGTCCGATACCATCACCTGGAAGAACTGCTATTTTTGCTTTCATTGTTTATAAATTTTAATCAGGGCAAAGATAGCATTTTTCAAGAATTAAAAAAAGATGGGAATACAAAGTACACTACAACAGAATATAGTACAGAATTCTATGCTGATTCTAAGTTTTTGCGCTTATTTCTCCAATATCTTTTTCACAAACGGAATCAATTCCTTGCTCATTGCTTCTTGTTGTGCCGAACTTGGGTGCCAGTCGGCTCCGTCGCCCATAACTGGCGTGAAATCAAAGCGATATACTAGTCGTTTTTTGGTGCTATAATCCTTTTGCAATTGATCCAAAATCGGCTTGACGGCGGCAAGTGCCTCGGGTCCCATCATACTGCCAGTAAGAAGCACTACGGTCGTGGTGGGGTAATGAGCCGTCACCATATCCATCAGTTTACGGAAATTCTTCTCGTATTTTTCGGCATTGAACGACGACATTTCCCACGTGTCGTTTGTGCCAAGGTTTATAAACAGTAGGTCGGGAGTGAATTTTGAAAAATCCCATTTCTTATCGCTGTCGAGCCAGAGTTTTTCGTAGTTGTCGGGCATACAGCCGTAATACAAGGCGGAATCTTTTTCACCGTAGTTGCGGTAAATGCCAATGCCGGAACGGGCAACCGTCATAATTTCCGCGTCAAACGCCTTTGCGGTCAGATATGCATAGCCGTGACAGAAATTCGAAGTGGAATCGTTGAACGGCGAACGGTCGGTAACCTCGGTGCCGTAGCCGCAGGTGATGGAATTTCCTATAAACTCAAACCTCAAATTAGCACCTGCTGGACGGTAAAGTTTATAAACCATGTCATCTGCAGATTTATATACCTCAAAACCATAAAATTCAGGATTATGATAAATTCCTTCCGAAGCCAATGTGATTCGTATGGTACGAATCTCTTTGGAAGGCACAGGCAGCGGTATGCGACCATTTTTCTCTGTACATACCTTGTATGGCTTTTGTCCAGAAATTTCAATCCAATAGTACGCAACTGTTTCGTTAAAATATGCCAGGAGATGTTCTCTTTCCCCCAATTTCACAGTGGTAGAAATAGACGTGCCAGGATAAAAAAGGTGGGCTACCTTGTCATCAACAAGAACACGGCCTTCGTAACTAATATTTTTGTCGGTAGGCGAAATAGGTTTAATTGCTACATAACCTGGTTGTGCATTACAAATCAACGAATTTATTGACATACAAGCAAGAAAAATAAGAAGAGTGAACCTTGTTTTCATTGTGAAAAAGTTTTTCCAAAGATAGAAAGATTTTGGACTAAAAACATTTTTTGCCATTCCAAATTAAAACCGTACATTTGACACACTAATTTAAAAGAATGGCAGAATATTCATTCCCTCAGATAATCACTGACGACATAAAGAAATTCGACAAGATGTTTGAGCCGAATCTTTTGTCGAAGACGAATTTGCTGAATGTGGTTACGAAATACGTGTTTGGCAACAAAGGCAAGCAAATCCGCCCCGCCCTTACATTTCTTTCGGCACGGCTGTTCGGCGACGTTACGGAATCGACCTATTCCGCGGCCTACATGGTGGAACTGCTCCATAATGCCACGCTCGTCCATGACGATGTGGTTGACGATTCGGAAACACGTCGTAATTTATTGTCAGTCAAAGCAAAATGGAAAAATAAAGTTGCGGTGCTCGTTGGCGACTATTATTTGGCGAAAGGCCTACTCTACGCGATTGAGAAAAACGAGATAAAGGCACTCCAAATCATGTCGGAAGGCGTGAAGAAGATGAGCGAAGGCGAACTGATGCAGATTGAACATGCACGTTCTTTAGAAAACTCAGAACAAACATATTACGATATAATCAAATCGAAAACAGCGGCATTGTTTGTGGTTTCGATGGTTACGGGTGCTTATTCCAGCAAAAAGGCGACCGACGAA
>JAEEQV010000287.1:0-3462 GCA_016285445.1 Bacteroidales bacterium | reverse complement strand
ACGAACCGAAAAATCCCCAGTCTGATGTCATGCTTGAAAGCAGACCAGCAGGAGTCGTTACGAATACGGCACCAACCATCACCATAAGCAACAAAGCAAAAACACGCATTACCTGACGGACACCCGTACCCAACTCGTCACCAATGATTTCGGGCAACGACGCGCCACCTTTTCGCAACGAAATCATTCCCGAAAGGAAATCGTGCGTGGCACCTGCAAAAATACACCCAAGCACTATCCACAAATATGCGGCGGGACCGAACAAAATTCCGCCTATCGCGCCGAAGATAGGACCTGTACCCGCAATGTTCAAGAATTGAATCAAGAAAACTTTCCACAACGGCATCGGCATAAAATCAACACCGTCTTGTTTTGTGAACGCCGGCGTTTGTCTTTCGTTGTCAACGCCGAAGATTTTTTCTACCAAGGCACCGTAAAACACATACCCTAATACAAGTGCCACAATTGCTACAACAAACGTAATCATGAGTCTGAATTTTTACGTGGCAAAATTAGAAATAATTGGAGAGAAACGAAAGATGAATGACGTATTATTTTGTATTGATTGCTCCGAATCCTTCACTATTCGCCCTCAACATTGAAAATACCCTTCAGATATTATTTTCTGTTTGTGATTTTTTTACCAGAAATTCTTTTTATAAAAGTTTTCGCTAAATATTATTTTTCGAGTTGAGATTCCGTAGTTTTTTGTTTCTTTGCCAATAAAATTAAGAAAGATGGAACAGAAAAAAACATTGCATTCTCGTGTCGTTTTTGGAACTGTACTTATTGTAATTGGAGTATTTTTCCTTTTGGCGAATTTGGATATTGATTTGTTGGGAATTTGGCGTGACGCTGTGCTTTCATTCCCAATGTTGCTGATTCTTTTCGGCCTTATGCTTTTAAGCGGAAAACATTGGGTTAGTGGTCTGTTATTTGTCGGTGTAGGTACATTTTATATTTTGCCACACATACCGTATCATATTGTAAATGAAGATTTTGTGTCAACCTGGTGGCCCGGGCTTCTGATTTATGCCGGCGTGATTATGCTTTTGTTTCGGAATGTTACTGTTCCCGAATCGAAGGAGAGAATTTACCACAGCGACAATATGCACGATGCCAATGTAACATTCGACGAGTCCGGAAAAATCAATTGCCGTATCTCGTTTTCGGGTGAACGACAAGTGTATAACGAACCTGTATTGAAAGGTGGCGAAATTGACGTGAATTTTGGTGGTTTGGAACTTGATTTGCGTAATACCACATTGCCCGAAGGCGAAACAATTCTTAATATCAACGCTCATTTGGGCGGCGTTTCGTTGGTCGTTCCCGATAATTGGAATATAGAAATTGACACGAGTGGTTTTGGTGGTTTTGATGACAAAAGAAAGAAAAATACCGTAGCAGAACCAAATAAGAAATTGATTTTAGTCGTGAGGACCTTCTTGGGTGGAGGCGAAGTACGATAATGGCAAAGACTGTCGGCTTTTATACGTTAGGGTGTAAGATGAATTACGCCGAAACCGAGACGCTTTCTCGCAAGATGAAAGGTGCTGGTTTCCAACAAGTTAATTTTAACGGAATTGCAGATTATTATGTTGTAAATTCTTGTAGCGTGACGGAGTCGGCCAACAAGAAAAGTCGCCAGGCAATTCGTGCCGCACATCGCCGAAATCCGCAGGCAAGAATCATTGTGGTAGGTTGCTATGCTCAGTTGAAAGCAGAAGAAATCTCTGAAATAGAAGGTGTTGCGTTAGTCCTTGGAGTAAAGGAAAAGTTCAATATAGTTGAACGTATTCGCGAATTTGAGGAAAAACAGACCGTTTTGTCGTGTGTTTCCACAATCAGCGAGGTGGATTCTTTCAGTCCGTCGTATTCGTGTTCCGAACGAACTCGTGCTTTTTTGAAAGTCCAGGACGGATGTAATTATCGTTGCTCATATTGTACTATTCCACTGGCTCGTGGCAAAAGTAGAAATACATCAATCGCATCGTTGGTGCGACAAGCCGAGGAAATTGCGGAACGGGGAGTGAAGGAAATAGTGCTGAGCGGTATCAATATTGGTGATTTCGGTCAAACAACGGGCGAGAAGTTTGTCGATTTGGTGAAGGCGCTCGATGCGGTGCATGGCATTGAACGCTATAGAATTTCGTCAATTGAACCGAATCTGATAACGTCCGAAATAATTGACTATGTCGCTCGTTCACGGGCATTTATGCCACATTTTCATATCCCGTTGCAATGTGGCTGTGACGAGGTGTTACGCCTAATGCGTCGTCGCTACAATACCGACTTTTTTAGAAAGAAAATAGAGGAGATTCAGACAAAAATTCCCGATGTTTTTATTGGAATGGACGTCATGGTCGGCTCGATGGGCGAAACGGACGAGTACTTTAAGAAATCATACGATTTTATTGAATCGTTGGGAATTAGTTTCGTACACGTTTTTACCTATTCCGAACGTGAAAACACCGATGCGTTGAGAATCACGCCTCGTGTTCAGGAATCGGTGCGGACGGAGAGAAGTGCCGTGCTGCATACTTTGTCGGAAAGAATGCACCAGGATTTTTATAAGAGATTTGACGGGAAAATTCGTCCCGTTTTGTTTGAAACGAAAACAAAAGACGGCTTTTACGTCGGCTTTACCGACAATTATATTCGCGTACAAGCAAAAATTCCGTATAATGCCCGTAATCAAATTATTGCCGTTAAATTGCAATATAAAGACGGGGAAATGTTTGGTGAGGTGATTTCTAAATAAGAAAAAACAACCTTATTTCTTTTCGGTAACCGCCGTAGGATATTGTTTTTTGAATGCCAAGATTCCGCCTTGCATATTATAAACCTCGCTGAAACCGAGTTCAACCATAATGCTCATGGCATTCAAACTTCTTTTTCCTGAACGACAATACACCAGCACGGGTTTTGTCTTGTCCAAGACTTGAATATTGTCCTTGAAACTTGGATTCTTGTAGTCTATATTGACTGCTTTTTGAATGGCAGTAGAATCAAATTCTTGAGGCGTTCTCACATCTACTATCTGCAATTTCTTCGTGTTGTTTATGAGTTGCATTGATTCCTCAACAGAAATGGAATGTTGAGCAAATCCAAAGAATGGAATCATTAGTAAAAGACAAAATGCAAGTCGTTTCATAGCAAATTCATTTAGAAAGTGTAAAAAAAACAAAAAGCCCAACTATTTGTTGAGCTTTTGCGGTGTGGACGGGACTCGAACCCGCGACCCTCGGCGTGACAGGCCGATATTCTAACCAGCTGAACTACCACACCAGTTTTTCGACGTGCAAATATACATATTCTTTCTTTCTTGCAAATGATTTTGCCGTGTTTTTTGAAAAAAAATGATATGTTCTTTTAAATGATTGAAAATCAAATAAAAAAGGCAAACGATTTGTTTGCCTTTTTGTATAAATAAAGGGTGATTCCACTAATTTAAGCTTTCAG
>JAEEQV010000286.1:0-3470 GCA_016285445.1 Bacteroidales bacterium | reverse complement strand
TAATCGCCATGACCTTCAGAGGTGAACAATTTATAAGACAAACTTGGTTCTACCGCCAATTTATTTTTATTGGTATTAGGATTGAGAATATAAAAACGCGAAGCAAGCGAAACATCGACAATTGGCTTGTACCACGCCTCTTTCTCGTTTTGCAACTGCCACAAATAATAATCAAAGTTTGCCTCAAAATTCACTTTGCGGAACAAGAGACCAAAATCTCCGTGAAAATTCATCACGGTTGCGTCGTCATACACAACACCAAACGTGGTCATTGTCTTATCCAAACGCGTGTATTGTGCCTTCCAGAAATACATATCTTCGTATGCCTTAACCAAAAAAGCGGTATTATACGTAACCAATTTCTTAATTCTACCGTCCAAGCCAATCTCAAAGCCAAGTTTATTGATAGTAGGACGAATCATAACCGAATCGGCAACATAGGGATTTTCCTCAAACATTTCGTTCATCGATACCAAATCGACATTGCCACCGAACTTGAAATATGGAATCATCTGCAATTTTGGCAACGCATAGGTAAATGCTACGTCAGGAAGGACTTTGAAGGTGGAAATGCCACCAAATACGGGCGAAGCCTTAACTCCAGCCTGTAATTTCCAACTATTCGCACCCACTTGGATATATGGCATGGCTTGCAAAACACTTTGCACGTTCGTCAATGACGAATCCACATCCTTCGGTTCAAAATTCAGCGCACTTAACTGAAAATCAGCATCCAAACCAAGTTTTATCTTTCCTAATTTTCTATCTACCCCACCTGTGACGCCAACCAAATTTTCAACATTCGACGGATTGCCTGCGTACGTCAGACCATAATCCAACTCCGCTTTGTAACGAAGCGCGTCTTCGTCGGCATCAATAGAACAAATTCCGGCATTTGCCTGCAAACCGAAACGATACCGACGTTGCTCCTTTTTCGTTGCACGAACAATAGTTGTTGAACTTCCTTCAGAAGGAATACTATAGCCATACCGCAACACGCTATTAAATTGCGGTGTAATTGAGGCATACACCATACAATCCTCGTAAAAGCGTTTCCAATATGCTGATATATAATCGGTTGTGTAACCTGCAGGAACTTTTTCACCATATAATTTCAATTTCCCTGCGGAACCATAGTGATAAAACTCTATTCCCGACTGTTTCAAACGCGAACGTTCTGTCATATACCGAACCGAGAGCAAACCGTTCCAATAATTTCCAATTCCGGCAACAACTTCTCCCCTATACAATTCCTGCAATTTGTCGCCTTTCACGCTCACCGCTTTTAGCGGAATGATATGATAATCAGTGTTTAATGGCGTTGTTTTTATATCATATTTCAAATTTACCTGCAAGTCCAACGTGTCGTACACCTTGGGATTTACCGAAATACGGCTTGCATCGGAAATTTGTGGCTTATATTCCGAATACACCTGAATTGTTTTCTGTAATTCGGGATTTTCGTCGTTTTGAGCCGTCACAAAAGCAGGAACGAGCAACGACACAATAATCGCCAATTGAAAATTGAGAATTGAGAATCGATATTTCATATTCATAATTTCAAATACTTTTATTTATGCAGTCCTGAATTGACGTTGTTGTCAATCCTTTTAAACCACATACACAAAAATAGTTGATTTTATATGTCAAAATCGAAAGTAAAAATAAAGTTATTGAAAGGTTATCAACCATTTTTCTTTTTCAAAAAAAAAAAACGGCGTACTCAATTGAATACACCGTTTTTTCTATTAGGACAAATTATTATTTGTTTCCTTTTTCAGCTTTTGATAATTCTGATTTCAATTTTGCAAGATCAGAAACATCACCCAAAGTTGTCTTTTCCAAGTTATCGGCAACTTTCTTCATTGCTTTCTTCGTAGAAGTTGCTTTTGCTTGTTTTTCGTTCTCTTCGGCAACTTTCTTTTCGTCTTCGAATGTTCTTGTGTGAGAAACGAAGATTTTCTTAGCGTCTGTTGAGAACTCAGTTACTTTGAAGTTCAATTTTTCATCAACTTTTGCAGTTGTACCGTCTTCTTTCACAATATGGCTGATTACTGAAACGCCTTCTACACCATAAGGAAGAGCTACCGTTACATTCTTGTCGTTGATTTCAACAATAGTACCTTCGTGAACAGAACCTACGTTGAAGATTGTTTCAAATACGTCCCATGGATTTTCTTCCAATTGTTTGTGACCCAAGCTCAAACGACGGTTTTCCTTGTCAACTTCAAGAACTTTTACTTCGATTTGAGCGCCAAGAGATGTGAATTCTTGTGGGTGTTTGATTTTCTTCGTCCAAGAAAGGTCAGAGATGTGAATCAAACCGTCAACGCCTTCTTCGATTTCTACGAAGATACCGAAGTTCGTGAAGTTCTTAACTGTTGCAGTATGTTGTGTACCAACAGCATATTTTTCATCAATGTTTTCCCATGGATCTGGTTTCAATTGTTTCATACCCAAAGACATCTTTCTTTCTTCGCGGTCAAGAGTCAAAACTACAGCTTCAACTTCGTCGCCAACTTTCAAGAATTCTTGAGCAGAACGCAAGTGTTGTGACCACGACATTTCAGAAACGTGGATAAGACCTTCGATTCCAGGAGCGATTTCAACGAATGCACCGTAATCAGCCATAACAACAACTTTACCTTTAACCTTGTCACCAACTTTCAAGTTTGGATCCAAAGCATCCCAAGGATGTGGAGTCAATTGTTTCAAGCCAAGAGCGATACGTTTCTTTTCGTCATCGAAATCAAGGATAACAACGTTGATTTTTTGATCCAATTGAACGATTTCTTCAGGATGAGTGATACGTCCCCAAGAAAGGTCTGTAATATGGATAAGACCATCAACACCACCAAGGTCGATGAATACACCGTAAGAAGTGATATTTTTAACAATACCTTCAAGAACTTGACCTTTTTCAAGTTTCGACATGATTTCTGCCTTTTGAATTTCAAGTTCTGCCTCGATAAGAGCTTTGTGAGAAACGACAACGTTTTTGTATTCGTTATTGATTTTCACAACCTTGAATTCCATTGTTTTACCTACGAATACATCGTAGTCGCGAATAGGCTTAACGTCGATTTGAGAACCTGGCAAGAATGCTTCGATGCCGAATACATCTACAATCATACCGCCCTTCGTTCTACATTTAACAAAACCCTTAACGATTTCGCTATTTTCAAGAGCTTCGTTAACTCTATCCCAAGATTTAAGAGCACGAGCTTTTTTGTGAGACAAAATCAATTGACCAGATTTGTCTTCAAGACTTTCGACAAATACTTCGACTTTGTCACCTACTTTCAAATCAGGATTGTAGCGGAACTCACTTGTCGATACAACACCGTCGGATTTTGCACCGATATTAACGACAACTTCGCGTTTAGAAATTGAAACGACAGTACCTTCTGTCACTTCGTTTTCAGCATTTGTCGACAATGTTTGTTCGTACTTTTCTTGCAAAGAATTTC
>JAEEQV010000285.1:0-3494 GCA_016285445.1 Bacteroidales bacterium | reverse complement strand
AGGTGTTTCGCACTTCCGACTTGTTGGCGATTTATGCTCATACGTTTCAAATACAGAAATACATGTATATGCGAGCGTCGTTGGCGGCGGGTTATTCGCATAGGGTGACGAATTATGACGGACTTGTTTTTTCTGATATGTTGAATGTATTTCAGGAAAATTATAATGTAACGGGAGAGGATCTGGAACGATATTCTAAGCATGATTTTAATTCGGAAATGGGAGTTTTGGTGTATAATGAACGCTTTTTTGCGGGCATGACCATTAAAAATTTGCAGGGAAATGTGACCGAAATGAATAAAAATGAAAATTTATTTCCAAGAATTTTTTCTTTTCACGGATTGGCAAAATTTTCGTGGACAAGGGCATATACCCAGCAGTATCTGATTCAGTTCTATCCCCATATAAATATGGTGTTCGGAGGTTCTTCGTCGTATGCGCAAATGGGGCTGATTTTGCAAAAATGGATGGTGCAAATGGGGAGTGCTTTCCGACAAAATTTTCCTTGTAATGCAAATTCTTTGTCATTTTTTGTTGGTATTGTTGAAAAAAGGTTTAGATTTGCCTACAATTGTGATATGACAATAAACTCGGTAAAAAGAATCGATACACATGAGGTTTCCTTGAGTTATCAATTCGATTGTCGGGAAAAAAAGAAAAAATTCGAGGCGGTTAAAGCGCCGACATTTTAATATAGAAGTGAAACTAAAAAATGAAAGTTATGAATATTAAGAATCTTCTGATGTTTTCAGCAATTGCAGGGATTTTCTTGATGAGTTCTTGTGCTGATGAGGTTTCTACCACAACTGGTTGGAACTACAATGATTCAAAGAATGGAGGTTTCCAGAAGTATGATGATTTCTACGAACAAGAAACTGGTCCAGGTTTAGTCTTGGTAGAAGGTGGTTCTTTTACAATGGGTGCCGTTCAACAAGATGTGATGTACGATTGGAACAACGTTGCTCGTAAAGTGAGCGTTTCTTCATTCTATATGGATGAAACAGAAGTACGTAACCTTGACTATCGTGAATACTTGTATTGGACAGAACGTGTATTCGCTGATAATCCATACGTATACTGGTCTGCATTGCCAGACACATTGGTATGGAGAAGCAAGATGAGCTACAACGAGCCATATGTTCAACACTATTTGCGTCACCCTGCATTCCAAAACTATCCAGTTGTTGGTGTTAGTTGGTTGCAAGCAAACGACTATTGCGTTTGGCGTACTGACCGTGTGAACGAAAGAATCTTGATTCGTGAAGGTATTCTTAATGAGAACCCAGACCAAGTTGGTGAAGACAACTTTAATGTTGAATCTTATATGAACCACTTGTATGAAGGTTCTGTAAACCAAAACTTGCATGACTACAATCCATCGAATGGTGATGGAACTCGTATAGTTCGTGAGGAAGATGGTATCATTCTTCCTAAATATCGTCTCCCGACAGAAGCTGAATGGGAATTCGCTGCATTGGCAACAATCGGTAACTCTGTTGACGAACGTATTTATGAAAGAAGAATTTTCCCATGGAATGGTCACCAAATGCGTAATGCAGGTGTAAATGATCGTGGTCAGATGATGGCGAACTACACTCGTGCTCGTGGTGATCAAATGGGTGTTGCCGGTCGTTTGAACGATATGGCCGACATTACTGCTCCTGTATTGTCTTACTGGCCAAATGATTACGGATTGTACTGTATGGCTGGTAACGTAAACGAATGGGTACTTGACGTATATCGTGCTAATTCTTCAGCCGATGTTGATGAATTCAGACCTTTCCGTGGTAACGTATTCCAAAAATACACTGAAGAGGAACAAGGCGTTTATGTAGAACGTGACTCATTAGGTCGTATGGTTAAAGAAGATGTTACTGTTGCTGATGCATACGGAAGAATGAACTATCGTCAAGCTGACAACATCAACTATCTTGATGGTGACCAAATGTCAAGTATCGATTTCAACGAAGAAATTGATCCTACTGATTCATTAAGATTAAATGGTTCTAACTTGATGTATCAACAAAAGAACTTGTCAGATGAGGATTTGTATTCAGAAACAGGATGGTACACATTGGTAAACGATCACTCTCGTGTATATAAAGGTGGTAGCTGGAGAGATAGAGCTTACTACTTGGCTCCAGGTTCACGTCGTTTCTTAGATGAATCTAAATCAACTGACGATATCGGTTTCCGTTGCGCAATGACACGTGTTGGTAGCCCAGTAGGTTATTAATACAAACTATATTTAAAAGATTAAACGAGGAAAAGCCTCTCCAAACAGGAGAGGCTTTTCTTTTATAAGATAGAGTTGTAAATACGTTTTTTTACGTATTTGAAAAATTACGCTTATGTACTAATTTAGTTCCCAATAAAATACGTGTAATTTGTCTCGTATTGAGAATAAGTAGAACATAGTATAATTTGTATGGATTACGTTGCTGAATTAGAGAAAGATCTTCGTTTTCAAGAAGCAATGCATTCGTGCTTGAATTGTGGCGTTTGTTGTGCAATCTGTCCAGCAGCCGAATTCTATAATTATGATCCACGAATGATAGTGACGACGGTGCAACGTCGTAACAATGAGGAAATTGAGCAATTGCTGAAGTCTAATGTCATTTGGTATTGTGGGCAATGTATGTCGTGCAAGACTCGCTGTCCTCGTGGCAATGCGGCAGGTATGATTATTCAGGCATTGCGTGCTCTTTCTCAAAAATGCGGTTTTTTCACTGAAAGCGAAAAAGGTCGTCAACAATATGGTTTGAAGAAAACCATTGGCGAAAGCATCTTGAAATATGGCTATTGCGTTCATCCTGCATTGGTAAAACCTGAACTGCACCCCGAACAAGGCGTGATTTGGGAATGGATTTATGCTAATCGCGAGGCGGTGTACGACAGAATCGGAGCGAATCTGTACAAAGATGGTCCTGGTGCGGTGAGAAAAATCCATCAGAAAAATCTTGACGAACTTGCCGAGATATTCAAAGTGACGGGCGGACAGGAAATGTACGACATTATTGAGGCGGAATCGAAAAAGAAGGCCGAGGAGATGCACCTCAGTACCGATGATGACAATAATGAATATCTTATGCACGTGATTACCTATAATAGTAACGAACACCAAGATTAAGCGTATGAATTTAGAAGGGAAAAAACAAATCTGGAACTCGTACCAGAAAGATATAGCGGAAAACGATTATTACTATGCACGGAGTTGTATCCCTCAGAATTTCTTTCCCGCATCGGAAGTCACATTTTTGCGAATTTTACGGAGCGAATTAGGAAAAAATATCTTCGATGACCCGAATCACACTACCTGTACGGGAATTGGCTATCATTCCGACATTGTGCCGTTCGATACCATTCAAACCGTTGTGGCACGCCAATTTTCGCTTATGACGCAGGCTGGATTGGAACACATGGCAATTTCGTGTGTCACTTCGTTTGGTATTTATACCGAAATACTTGATTTATTGGAACATGTCCCCGATCAG
>JAEEQV010000284.1:0-3495 GCA_016285445.1 Bacteroidales bacterium | reverse complement strand
GACTTTCAAAAGAATCATAGGAACGTGGCACTTGAAGAAAGTGGCACAAACGTCCCGCTAACCGAAGAACAGCAAGATGATGCCGCAATAGAAATCTCGTTGAACGAATTGATGAGTTTGGTTGAAAAACTGCCAGACGGCTATGGTAAGATAGTCCGCTTGGCAGTGTTCGAGGGCATGTCGCACAAAGAAATTGCAGCCATGCTCAACATTGAGCCACACTCGGCGTCGTCACAATTGGCACGGGCAAAAAAGATGCTCCGCACCATGATTCAAAAATCGTGGCCAGTGCTATTGTTACTCCTCATTCCCGTCACATTACTTCTTCTTAGAAAAGAAAATCCCGTTGCCGACGAAGCACAACCTATTGCCACAACGCAGGAAGAAACGCCAAAGACAATGCCGACAGAACAAGAACCCGTAATTGTTCATCAATCTACACGGCACACGAATACGAATGTTCCTACCACTCACGTGCCACGAAGAACAAACGTCACTACAAACAAGCAAATTACAGCCGACACGCTCACCGACATGCTTGCCCAAGAGGTAATCATAACCGACACTTTGCCCAAAAACCAGCAGAACGATACCATGGAATATATGCCCCGAACGGAAATGCCACAATACAATCTTGCCGACATATTCCACAATGATGATATTGAAAAGACCTTGCGTACATCGTCTCTACGTTGGTCGTTAGGGGTTGCCTACACAGGAAGTATCAACGAGCAGACCATTAACACTGCCAAAGGCAACGATAAATTTTGTGAAAATGACACCCAGGGAAGTAAAACGGAAAATACTGGCGAAGAAATATTACGATATGACATTAAGCCAATCACATTGGCATTGATGGTACGATATAAACAAGGCAGGCGATTTGCCTTAGAATCTGGAGTATGTTACATCCGACAAGTTTCCGATTTTGGTAGGAAAAGAAAAGACAATATCTCCTACAATTCATCGCAAGTCACCCAGCATATTGGTTTGCCAATAAAAGAAATTTTCACTATGGCTTCAGGCAAACGATGGAGTTTGTATGGAAACCTCGGCATAACAATGGGTATTCCTGTCAAGTCACAAATTTACGTAAGCGGCGTTACCCGTAGCACGGCTGAACAACTCAACTTGACGGCACCACAAGCACAATGGCTGTGGTTCCCAAGTACGGGATTTGGCATACAATGCAATCTAACAAAGAACATTGGCATCTATGCAGAACCAAGCATAAAATATTATATTTCTTCGTACAATATCAAGCATCCGTTTGCCTTTTCACTACCTTTGGGTGTAAAATTTCTTTGGTAGCCATGCAGTTTTTTACTTTTTTCGGACTATATAAGTAAAGAAAGTTTAATTTTGGTAACTTATAAAATTCATTGTTATGAAGAAAACAGTTTTTTTGATGCTATGTGCATCGTTGTGTATTAGTTTTTGGTCAACATCTTGCGACAAAAAAGATGAAAAAACAGAAACTGACGATTGGCAATATGTAAAATATTGGGATTTACAATCTATAAATGGAGAAGTTGTACCACAAAAACAGTTTACAGGAAATATACCATATGTTTTTAAAATTGTAAATGACACTACATTTTATCTAAGTACCAGTGTAAACAAAGCGGGGGGCAATTACTATAAAAGCAATGGAAACAAAATTCTTATTAAAAACTATCAAGAATACACAGAGGTTTATAATGAAAATGAAAAAGAACGAGAATTTGATGAACTGCTATTGAAATCACTCAATAATACGTTCACTTATTCTTTTGAGAGCGAAATAATTGTACTACAAAAAGATACAATAACAATTATTTTCACTCCTCGGGAATTTATTCCAAGTGAGTTGCACAATAAATCTAAATAGATAGTTTAATTTTGGTAACTTATAAAATTCATTGTTATGAAGAAAACTATTTTTGGGATGCTATGTGCTTTGTTGCTAATAAGTTGCAACAAAGAAGATTACGATTTCACCGTTTCTCGTGGCGAAGTTTTTACCATTGAATTGAGAAGTGCGCCAGGAGCAGGAATGAGTTGGGAGTGGAAAAATAAAACAGACGTTACATGTGTGGACACAGTTGGGCTTGAAGAATTTCCTCTTATAGAAGAAAGACGAACTGGCGAAGTAATCGAAAAATGGAATTTCAAGGGCGTGAAAAAAGGAAATTGTACGTTGTTGTTTGAATATATCAATGCACGAGATAAGTCAGTCATAGAAAGAAAAGAGTTTTTAATTCGAGTAAAAGAATGAACGAACGACTGAAAATAGTGCTTATAGTGTTATTGTCTCTGTGTAGTTCTTCTCTTGTAGCACAAGAGTTGGATGCAGATAAAGCAAAACGAAACTCAATATTCTGTAGCATCGGCAGTTTTCATATAGCAGGAGACACAGATTTGATGGACGATAAATACAAAAAAGACTTCAGTCCCAGTGTTGAGTTCGGTTATTCTTACTCAATTTTCAAAAATGCATCTTTGGGGCTTGTTTACTCATATAAGAAAATAGAGGACAAATCATACCATACTACAGAAGAAGAGATTCCATATTTGGAAAAAGATAACGCTCTATTGATGGCAATAAATTATAGAATACCTATCTATAACTTTTTTGTGATGCCGACATTAGCATACGGAGTATGTCATGCTAAAATAGAATTGTCAGAGGACAAAGATTTTATTAATCCTTCATTTAGATTTGCCAAGTATCCTGGTGTTACCATGGGATATGCTTGTGAACATTGGGATGCGTTTTTAACATATAGATATGAATGTTATGAATTTGACACATATAAAGCAATGAACGGTTATGTTATTGCCACATGGATGTTTCCCGAAGTGTTTAGACATCACATGTTTAAATTAGGAGTTAGTTATAAATTTTAATGTTTTTACAATGAAACAAATACAATCACTTTGAAAAAAATAACGCAAGAGCGAAAAGACGAAAGTAGAGAGAAATCTTTTTGGAGGAAACCATGCAGTCTTTTGATTTTTTTCGGACTATATAAGTAAAGAAAGTTTAATTTTGGTAAGTCATAAAGTTCATTGTTATGAAAAAAATTCTTGGAATCATTCTGTCCGTTTTAGGATTTGCAGGATGCGATGTAATTGGGAGTCATGCAGACGAATATGGAACACCGTATGCTGAATTTGAAGTTAAAGGTTTGGTTACCGACGGGACTAATCCTATTGAAAATGTGCAAATATCGTATGGAAATCCACAGTATGGGAATTATACATCTCCTTCAGACACGACCGATTCACAAGGGAACTATAATTTTGTGAATGGAATATTTCCAGAAAAATCCGCTTTTATGATTGTTGCAACGGATTTAAACGGGAAATATGAAAGCGACACAATAATTGACACGGTTTATAATTCCGATTTCTCGGGGAAAAAGAAAAACGATGATTGGTATTGTGGCAAAGCTTCAAAAACTGTAAACTTTACATTGAAAGAAAAATAAATTCCAATCATTTTATAAAAAA
>JAEEQV010000283.1:0-3503 GCA_016285445.1 Bacteroidales bacterium | reverse complement strand
ATATTAAAAAGGCGTTTCCTAACGAAAAAGAAATCAAGGTTGCCGTTATCCACGACTGCCGTATCCGTAGCCGCTTGTTCGCTGAAACAACTGCCAACATTTTTGCAGCTAACGGTTTCAAAGTATATCTTTCGAAAGAACTTCGCCCTACTCCTGAATTGTCGTTCGCTATCCGCCATCTTGGCTGTCAAGCTGGTGTGAACATCACAGCATCGCACAATCCAGCAAAATACAATGGTTACAAAGCATACTGGAACGACGGTTGCCAGTTGGTTCCTCCTCACGATACGAATGTAATCGACGAAGTGAACAAAATCGCTTCTATTGACGATGTGAAGTGGAAAGGCAACGAACAAAACATCATTCTTTGGGACGAACTTATCGACCGTCCATACATCGACGCTATCAAGAGCTTGTCAATCAACGGCGACATTATTAAGAAACAAAAAGATTTGAAAATTGTCTATACACCTATCCACGGAACGGGCATAAAATTGGTTCCACGCGTGTTGCAGGAACTTGGTTTCGAAAATGTGAACGTGGTTGAGGAACAAGCTGTTGTTTCTGGTGAATTTCCGTCGCTTCGCAAACCGGGCGTAGGCGAAATCAAGGAAGAAGATTTCGTAACGGAAAAAGACTGGTTGAACAAGATTCACGAAGTTACGGGCTCTCCTAACCCGGAAAAGGAATCGGCTATGAAACTCGCCATAGAAAAAGGCAAGGCAATGAATGCCGACATTATTATGGCAACCGACCCAGACGGTGACCGCGTGGGTATCGTTGTTAAGAATTCCGAAGGTAACTACGTGATAATGAACGGTAACCAGACGGCAACTATTCTTACACAATATTTATTGTCGGCTTGGCAAAAAGCTGGCAAACTGAAAGGTAAAGAATTTGTTGTGAAAACAATTGTGACAACAGAATTGATTACCGAAATGTGTAAGAAATTCGGCGTTGAAATGTTCGACGTTTTGACTGGATTCAAATACATAGGTGAAAAAATCCGTCTTTTGGAAGGTCAAAAACAATACATCGGCGGTGGTGAGGAAAGTTACGGTTACTTGGCTGGCGACTTCGTTCGCGACAAAGATGCCGTGATTGCCTGCTCGCTCGTTGCTGAAGCTGCCGCTGTTGCAAAGAACGAAGGCAAGAGTTTGTACGACGTGTTGGTTGACACGTATGTAGAATACGGAATGTACAAAGAATCGCTCTGCTCTATCGAAAAAGAAGGAAAAGCAGGCAAGGAAGCCATCAAGGCTATGATGGACAATTTCCGTGCAAATCCTCCAAAAGAATTGAACGGTTCGCCAGTAGCCTACATTAAAGACTATGGTCAATCAATCACAACGGATTGCAAGACAGGAAAAACCGAGAAAATCGACCTTCCAAAATCAAACGTGCTTCAATTCTTTGCAGAAGACGGCTCAAAAGTTACAGCCCGTCCTTCGGGAACTGAACCACTCATCAAATTCTATTTCGGCGTGAAAACAAACATCAGCAGCAAAGCTGAACTGAAACAAGCCGAAGAAGAATTGAACAAGAAAATCGAAGGTTTGAAAAAATCATTGGGAATTTAACATTTTATGTAGAGACATCACATTGTGGCGTCTCTACGTGTTTTAAAACAATATAATTATGGATTTCGTAAATTATTTCAAACAAAAAGCCAAAACAGACATTCAAAGAATCGTTTTGGCAGAAGGTACGGAAGAACGTACGTTGAAAGCAGCCGACATAGTGTTGGGCGAAGGTTTTGCAGACTTGATCATCTTGTCGAAACCAGATTTCATCAAGAAATTTGCAGCCGACAACAATCTAAAAAATTTGTGCAAGGCTACGGTCATCGACCCAGAAAACAATCCCAAGGCGGAAGAATACGCAAATCTTATTTACGAACTTCGCAAGAAAAAAGGTATGGACTTGGAAACAGCCCGCAATCTTGTGAAGAATCCGCTCTACTTGGCTTCGGCAATGATTAAGGCCGGCGATGCCGACGGCGAAGTTGCCGGTGCGGAAAATTCCACGGGTAACGTGCTCCGTCCTGCTTTGCAGTTGATAAAAACTATGCCTGGTATTTCTGTGGTTTCGGGTGCATTCATTATTATATTGAAAGATACTGAATTTGGCGAAAATGGCGTGTTCTTGTTCGCTGACTGTGCCGTTACTCCTGTACCAGACGAAAAACAACTTGCAGAAATTGCCGTTACAAGTGCAAAATCAGCAAAAGACTTGCTTGGCATGGACGCACGCATTGCAATGTTGAGTTTCTCTTCACACGGAAGCGCAAGCCACGAAGTTGTTGACAAAGTGGTGAACGCCACCAAGATAGCAAAAGAAATGAATCCTAATTTGGTAATTGACGGGGAACTACAATTTGATGCTGCCGTTGTTCCAAACGTGGCTCAGAAAAAAGCTCCTGACAGTGTTTTGAAAGGAAAGGCAAACGTATTGGTATTCCCTAACCTTGAAGCAGGAAACATTGCCTACAAAATGGCACAACGTTTCGGTCACGCCGAAGCATACGGGCCAATCCTGCAAGGTATGGCTGCACCAGTGAACGACCTTTCACGCGGTTGCTATGTAAATGACATTGTAAATGTGATTGCTATAACTGCAACACAGGCAATAGGAAGAAAGAATAATTAAGAATTATAACTGTAGAGACGTGCCATGGTTCGTCTCTATAAAAACTACTCTGATAATATGAAAATTTTAGTCCTAAACTGCGGTAGTTCATCAATCAAATACCAATTATTGGAAATGCCACAAGAAACCGTGGTTGCATCAGGTATTGTTGAACGTATCGGTGAAAAAGTAAGTACATTAAAAATTGAAATCAACGGAAAAAAGGAAGTTTTTGAAGAACCAGTTGACAACCACGAAGTTGGTGTGGAGAAAGTCATTGCGCTCCTACTCGCTCCTGAACGTAACATTATCCAAGACAAGAACGATATTGTTGCCGTTGGACACCGTATCGTACACGGTGGCGAATATTTCAATAAAAGCGAACTGCTCACACCTGACGCAATTCAGAAAATAGCAGAATGCAATAATTTTGCGCCGCTACATAACCCAGCAAACCTTAAAGGTATAAAAGCAGCTCAGGCAGCATTACCAAAGGCTGTTCACTGTGGCACGTTCGACACGGCATTCCACCAGACAATGGAACCTGTCGCATTTATGTATGGTCTGCCCTATAAATACTACGAAAACAACAAAATCCGTCGTTATGGATTCCACGGCTCAAGCCATCGCTATGTTTCGCAAGAGGCTGCAAAAATGCTTGGCAAGCCGTACGACAACTGCAAGACAATCGTATGCCACTTGGGTAATGGTTCTTCAATCACAGCCGTTGTCAACGGAAAATCTGTCGATACATCGATGGGCTTCACTCCTCTCGAAGGCGTGATTATGGGTACCCGTGCAGGAAACGTCGATATGGGTGCAGCATTCCAGTTGATGCGTCAGGAAGGTTTGTCGATTGACGAGATGGACAACAT
>JAEEQV010000282.1:0-3511 GCA_016285445.1 Bacteroidales bacterium | reverse complement strand
GTTATGATCGGTCATTGCAATACTTCCATCACCAATTATTTATTTAAAGTTTTAACAATTTCTTCTACAGAACCTTCACAAAGGATCAAATTCTTAGCTCTTAAAATTTCGTAAGTGTTTAATTCTGAAGCACTTACAACAGAGAACCCCTGCAAATTTCTGGCTGACAAATATACATTATTATTTGGATTTGCCAACACTAACAATGAGTTTTTGTCATCTAAGCCGAAATTTTTCTTGAATTCAACCATCTGTTTTGTCTTTGGAGCCTCGAAAGTGAAGTCTTCAACAACGATTACTTCATTATCTTTAACCTTTGCAGACAAAGCAGATTTACGAGCTAAATCTTTTACTTTCTTATTTACTTTTTCAGAGTAATCTCTTGGTTGAGGACCGAAAACTCTTGCTCCGCCACGGAACAATGGGTTCTTGATACTACCTGCACGAGCGCCACCAGTACCTTTTTGTCTTTTCAACTTCTTTGTACTACCAGAAAGCATGCTTTTTTCCTTTGAAGCGTGTGTACCCTGACGTTTGTTAGCTAAGATAGCTTTCACATCCAAGTAAACAGCGTGTTCATTTGGCTCGATGCCAAATACAGAATCGTCAAGAGTGATTTTCTTTCCGGTTTCTTTACCTTGTATATCTTTTACTGCTATTTCCATCTTACTTAGTCATTATTAAATATCCACCTTTAGCTCCAGGTACAGCACCTTTTACTAATACTACATTCTTTTCTGGTAACACCTTCATTACCTGAAGATTTTCAACCTTCACTTGGTTGCCACCCATTTGACCACCCATTCGCATACCTTTGAATACGCGAGAAGGAGTAGAACAAGCACCGATAGAACCAGGAGCACGTTGACGGTCATCTTGACCGTGAGTAGCTTCACCAACACCACCGAATCCATGACGTTTTACAACACCTTGGAAACCGCGTCCCTTGGTTGTTCCAGTAATGTCTAACCAATCACCTTCTGCCAAAATATCAGCAACAGATAATACATCACCAAGATTTACTTCTTTGTCGAAATTTCTAAATTCAACAACTTCACGTTTTGGAGTTGCATTCGCTTTTTTGAAATGACCAAGTTCTGCACGAGAAGTATTCTTTTCTTTCTTATCGTCAAAACCCATTTGCACTGAATTGTAACCGTCGGTTTCTTGCGATTTTATTTGTGTAACAACGCAAGGTCCTGCTTCGATTACAGTACATGCTACGTTCTTTCCATCTTCCAAGAAGATAGAAGTCATACCTACTTTTTTACCTAGTATTCCAAGCATCTCTTTTTACAATTTTAATGTACTACACTCTAATTTCAACTTCTACACCACTTGGCAACTCAAGTTTCATTAATGCATCGACAGTTTTTGAAGAGCTACTGTAAATGTCAAGTAGTCTTGCATGTGATGATAATTGAAATTGTTCACGAGCTTTCTTGTTAACGTGCGTAGAACGGTTAACTGTAAAAATTCGCTTGTGAGTTGGCAGCGGAATCGGACCACTTACTACAGCACCTGTAGTTTTAACAGTCTTAACAATCTTTTCGGCAGACTTGTCCACCAGATTGTGGTCATAAGACTTCAATTTAATTCTAATTCTTTGACTCATGCCTATTTATTATTTTTGTTGATTAATAATTGTTTCTGCAATATTTGCCGGAACTTGTTCGAAGTGATCAAATTCCATTGTTGAAGTTGCACGACCTGAAGTGATTGTACGAAGGTCGGTTACATATCCGAACATTTCAGCAAGAGGAACAAATGCTTTAACTACACTTGCATTGTTTCTTGTATCCATACCACGGATTTGACCACGACGTTTGTTCAAGTCACCTACAACGTCACCCATAGATTCTTCTGGAGTAACAACTTCCACCTTCATAATTGGTTCCAACAACTTTGGAGACGCTTTCTTACAAGCTTCTTTGTAAGCCATCTTAGCACAGATTTCGAATGAAAGTGCATCAGAGTCAACTGGGTGGAAAGAACCATCCATAACTTGTACTTTCATTGATTCAACTGGATAACCGGCCAATACACCATTTTCCATAGCTGCCTTGAAACCTTTCTCAATAGAAGGGATAAATTCCTTAGGAATGTTACCACCCTTAACGTAGTCTTCGAATTGCAATCCTTCGTGACCTTCGTCGGCTGGACCCAACTTGAATGCGATGTCGGCGAACTTACCACGACCACCAGATTGTTTCTTGAATACTTCTCTGTGTTCAACTTCAGTAGTGATACATTCTTTGTAGTTAACTTGAGGAGCACCTTGGTTACATTCTACGTGGAATTCACGTTTCAAACGGTCCATAATGATATCCAAGTGCAACTCACCCATACCGCTAATCACTGTTTGACCTGTTTCTTGGTCTGACTTCACAGTGAAAGTAGGATCTTCTTCAGCCAATTTAGCCAAAGCCATACCCAACTTATCAACGTCAGCTTTTGTCTTAGGTTCTACAGCGATACCGATAACTGGTTCTGGGAACACCATAGATTCAAGAACGATAGGTGCTTTTTCGTCACACAACGTATCACCTGTCTTTACATCTTTGAAACCTACACCTGCTCCAATATCACCACCTTCGATGAATTCGATAGGATTTTGCTTGTTTGCGTGCATTTGATAGATACGAGAAACGCGTTCTTTTTGACCGCTTCTTGTATTATATACATACGAACCAGCATCCAAGTGACCTGAATATACACGGAAGTAGCACAAACGACCTACGAATGGGTCAGTTGCGATTTTGAATGCCAATGCGCAGAAAGGATCATCTACACCTGGTTTACGGTGTACTTCAGCACCTGTATTAGGATCAGTTCCTTTGATAAATTCTTTGTCAAGTGGGCTAGGAAGTAATTCCATAACATAGTTCAACAATTCTTGAACACCTTTGTTCTTGAATGAAGAACCACACAACATTGGGATTACTTTGTTAGCGATACAAGCTTTACGAAGAGCTGCAAGGATTTCATCTTCGGTAATCGTATCTGGATCTTCGAAGAATTTTTCCATCAACGTATCATCAAATTCTGATACTGATTCAAGAAGTTTCTCTCTCCATTCAGCAACTTCTGCCTTCATATCTTCAGGAACAGGAACTTCCTTGTATGTCATACCTTGGTCTTCCTCGTTCCAAACCATACCAACACCTTTTACAAGGTCAACAACGCCCTTGAAAGAATCTTCGGCACCGATTGGCAATTGAAGAGGAACTGCGTTACCGCCCAACATTTCACGAACTTGTTTGCACACGTTCAAGAAATCGGCACCTTGACGGTCCATTTTGTTAACGAAACCCAAACGAGTTACGTTGTAACCGTCGGCCAAACGCCAGTTAGTCTCTGATTGAGGTTCAACACCATCAACAGCAGAGAACAAGAATACAAGTCCATCAAGAATACGAAGAGAACGGTTAACCTCAGAAGTGAAGTCAACGTGTCCCGGAGTATCGATAAGGTTAATCTTGTACTGATTGCCGTTATACTTCCAGAAACA
>JAEEQV010000281.1:0-3512 GCA_016285445.1 Bacteroidales bacterium | reverse complement strand
TCTTTGGCAAACATATCCTTCATTTGAGTACCCTTGAACGTGGCGAAATAGTTTTCCAATTCTTTCCACGCATTCGTCTGAGTAGGATTAATTGTTGGTAACATTGTATCTTATTTTAAAATTCCCCCAAAGGTATAAAATTTACGGAGTTATACACCTTCGACGTTGAAAATCTTTTTGCGTGAAAATATTTTTCTATGATTTTTGTTGATACGAATATTTTTCACCAACTATTTATATAGAAAATAAATAACCGTTTCCTCTTTGCTGTTCGTTTCTATTTGATAAACGGGGAAATATTTCTGCATCAGTTTTGTGAGTTTTTTATCATTGAGCGAATTATTTGTCATGTGTAGTTGTCCCAAGATGTATTCACCTGTTATGAAAATATCGTCGTATGTAATATCAATTTCTTTTTTGTTTCGTTTTATAGTACCAAATCCTTTGGGAATATACACTCCTGCGAACGAAGAATATCCATTATCGCTTATAACCTTTTCACACGTGCTTTGTACGTGTGTAGCATTTTCATCAGGAAAATAAAACATTGTTGTTCCTAAAACATCGGAAAAGTCGTTTGCCGTTGGATAAACTTCCGCTTTATCCGTTTTCAAAACACAATTTTTCCCTCCAATTGCTGCAGTGGTGAAACAGAAGTCTCGTTGGTTCGTTAATGAAAAACCGTTTTTGCTGCTGATTTTTATTGGGTCAATACTTAATAGCAGTCTGGCGCCAGACTCTAACACTTTTTTGTGTTTAGTGTCCCATTGTGTCAGGATATTTTGGGGGAAATCTATGGCAATTTGATTAATATCTGTCCTTGCTTCGTAATGTGCAACGGTTAATTCCGAGAAGTATTCAAACGTGACAATATCTTCAAAAAACAAGTTGAATCGCGATTCAAATTCCTCGTTCACTGTGTCTTGATTGAAATATGTTTCTGCAAAAACATTGATAAATTGTCTTTTACCCATCCAAAAGTCATCATCTAACTCTAATGTATATTTGAATTTTTCTTTTTCTTCTTCTGACATTTTATCTATCCGTTCTATCCTGTTTAACAGAGTCGGGGGGATTTCATGTTCTTTTCCAAGATTTTTCAACTCTTTATATGCATCGTTTCGCGAAATGTTATGTGACTTTAAAAGAAAATCTACGCATAATGAAAGAAACTTAAAAGAATCATTCATTTCGTATTCAACCAGTCTGAGAGCAAGTCTGAAATATGATTTCGCCTGATAGTCAAATGTGCTATTGCTGTGAAATCTCCTGTCTTCTTGTATAGGGTCGGTAATGGAGAAATACAGTTCCGTTGTACTGTACTGATTGCGTGTGAGGCAAGGATTTACGACAAATCTAAGGCCTTTTGCCGCAGGTGTCTCAAACCATACGGTATCCAGCGCCACGACTGTCAATGCCTGCAAGTTTGACATTGTTTGGAAATTCTTGTAAAATAACTGCTCGTACACTTTTTTGTCAATGGTAAAATACTTGCTTGTCGCTTCGAAAAAAGGCTCATATTTGTAAAAAGTGAATATTGCTGGTGCAAATTTCAAATCAGATGCTTTGTTGTAATTCGTTGTACATTGGCATTCAATATCGGTGGGAGCAAGTATTTCATCTCCGAATTCATATTGTTTTCTGTCAATCACTTTTCCTGCTTCATTGTATTGAATCCATTCTCCATGCCTCTTGTCATTGTAAAAATTGCCTTTCCATTCCACCTTGCCGTTGGGAAAATAGATAGTCGCTTCGCCATCTTTTATTCCATTTTTATACATATATGAAGCATAGTGGTAATGTTCATCTCTGTCGTAAACTTTTTCTATCCCTTCAGATACACCGTTTTTCAAGCATGAATGGCTCAGTGTGTCGCCATTTTCCAAGAAAGTATATGAATCGCCATTGAGTTGATTATTGGAATAATGTGCTATTGAATACAAATAGTATTTTTCACCTTCTTTCCATTTTTTCTGGGAGCCTTCGAGTTTTCCGTTTTTATAGAATTCCTCAACTAATTTATTTCCTGCCGACGACCATTCTTCGTATGTCCCATTTCGTAATCCATTGGTAAGTTGGACTTTTTTTACAATCTGTCCGTTTACAGTTCGAACAATATATTCGCCATCCAATAAGTCGTTTTTATAACTCATTTCTATCCACACGTCGCCCGACGGATAATAGAGTTTCCACGTTCCTTCTCGTTTTCCGTTTACGGAGTCGCCAACTTGTTTGAGTTCCAATTTGCCGTCTTTGGGATACATCCAAGCATAGGGGATAGAGTCTGTATTTTGCCCGTTTATACGGCAGTTTTTGCTTGTTATTTGACCGTTTCTAAAATGAAGATACGCAAAATTATTACCATTTTCAGAATAGGTAATGGCTTCGAGCGTTCCGTCCTTATACCATGACAATCGAAGCAAATCGCCGTTAACGCTTATTAAATTACCTTCTTTGAAATAATGCATTTTTAAATTGACGTTATTGTATGAGAGTTTGTCAAGATTTCCATTTCTGAAAAATTCTTTTTGTTCTCCGTAATTTGAGTATCCATTCATATAATATTTTACGGATTTCAGCGTGTCTTTTGCGTAATAAATGTGCTCCCAACCCTCAAGTTTTCCGTTTTTGTAATACTTTTTTTCTTTAAGAACGCCGTCGGAATCCCAAAAGACAAATTCTCCGTCTAATATGCCATTTTTGAAGGATTCAATTTTACCCAAAGTTCCGTTTTCGTTCCAATATTTCCATGTGCCGTCTTTTAAACAGAGTTTCATGTTGCCTTCCATGCGTTTATTCCCATTGTCGTACCATTCGGTGTAGGGCCCGTCAACAAATCCGTTTGTGAAATGGGCTTTGAGTTGAGGTTTCCCATTGAAATAAAAAGACTGGTAATCACCTTTGGGAACTCCGTTGTCATATTCAATCTCGAACCAAAGTTGCCCATTGGTGTAGTAGTCTTTCCAAACTCCGTGTGGGCGATTACCCTTAAAAGAATACTGGAGTTTGGGTTTAATGCCGTTTTTGTCGAATGTAGCTGTATCTTGTTTTATGACTCTCAGCATGTTGTCAACTCGTTCTCCCGATTCATTCCAGCGATACCAACGTATATATGTGCCGTCGTAAAAATATCCGCTAACTTCTCGTAGTACACCGTTTTCGTGCCAACCAACCACGTTTCTCCCACAACGAACCTCGTGAATGGAGCCGTCTTTATGGAAATAAATGCTGGGAAATCCGTTCTTTTGTTGAATTCCATCTATTTCTATATGGTATGAATTGGAGGAAAACGATTCATTAGTTGGGTTATAAGTGTTCTCATATGCAACGGTTTTCCCATTTGGCGCTGTGAAATTTTCTATATACAATCTACCGAAGGTAAAAAGTTTAGTATAAACAAATTTGGGATGAATGGTATAGTTTTTTTCCTCTACAATATATCCTGAACTGTTAAACGTTTTTTTGTTTAGAATTTCGCCTTTCTTATATACAGTTTCTTCTTCTTTATTCCC
>JAEEQV010000280.1:0-3521 GCA_016285445.1 Bacteroidales bacterium | reverse complement strand
CGAGGGCTCTCAGGATTATTTTCTACAAATTGATTCATCAAAAACAACCCGTCGGGATTAAACAAACGCAAGGCACACACCGAAGCGTAAAATTCCGCATCAACTTTTTGTTCACGAGTCACATTCGCATTCGATTTCAAAAATGCGTTAAAATGCTGTTGCGCAGCACTATATTTCTGATTTTCAAACAAATACACTGCCAAAGAATAATCATCCTTCGACATCTCATATTTTTGAGCCGAAACCGCCATTCCGCACCCGCAGAACAGCACTATGAAAGCATATTTTACCTTATTCATACTTTTACACTCTATAACGCACAAATTTGAAGAAAAATCACACGTCATTTTCAGTGAGCTTCACTAAGTTTTCAAAAACTTATAAACCTAAAAAAACTTTGTTCATCTTGACGAAAGAACTTTTTTTTCGTACCTTGCGACAGAAACATTTTTGTATGGCAAAAGCAGATTTCTCAAGCATAACGAATCGCTTCAAAAACCTTGTAAACATTAAGCAAGGTAGTGATGCGGAGGCAACTATTTTCAACATCTCACAAAACATAGAATTTAAGGGTGTGAACGTGTGGATTTTAGTTTTTGCGATTTTTTTGGCATCTATCGGGCTCAACGTCAACTCTACGGCAGTAATTATCGGTGCCATGCTCGTATCACCCCTTATGGGACCAATCATGGGAATGGGATTGGCGATTGGCATCAACGACTTGAAACTGCTGAAAAAATCATTGAAGAATCTTTTGTTAATGACGTTTATCAGTTTGTTGGTGTCAACATTATACTTTACCCTTACACCACTTACCGACGCTCAATCAGAACTTTTGGCAAGAACTCGTCCTACGGTGTTCGACGTTCTTATCGCCTCGTTTGGTGGTGCCGCAGGAATCGTAGCCTCTTCACGTAAGAAAGAAATGACCACCGTCGTTTCGGGTGTGGCAATCGCCACGGCATTGATGCCTCCACTCTGCACGGCAGGATACGGTCTTGGAACCGGACAGCTGAATTATTTCTGGGGTGCATTTTACCTGTTTTTCATAAACTCATTTTTCATCGCCTTAGCCACATTCCTCATCGTAAAACACCTCAATTTCCCCGAAAAAATCTACGTTGACGACAAACGAAGAAAAACGGTACGAAGAACCATCATGTTCTTCTCCATCATCGTCATCATCCCCAGCGTGTTCATGGCAATAAACGTCGTGAGAGAAGCGGCATTCAACACATTTGCGAAAAAATACATCTCGCACGTAGAACAAAGCGAATATTTCTCCGAGGTGCAAGTCATAAAAAGTTCAATGAATTACAAATCCAAGAAAATTGAACTCGCATTCGTCGGAAAACCATTGTCTGACGAGCAAAAACACTATCTACACAAAACCCTCGAGGAATACAGCCTTGAAGACGTGAACCTGAGCATAAAACAAGCGGGAGCGACGACAATCGACCTAAACAATCAGTCTCAACTGATACAAGATTTACTGACGAAAAAAGACGAGGATTTGGCAAAGAGCGACTCCGTCATCACCGCCCTACAAAATCAAATTGCCGATCTCTCAATCCAGTCAAGCAACGGCATGCAGAAATTCGCAAAAGAATTACAGTCGCTCTTCCCCGACATAGAAAAGATTGCCTTGGGCGAAACGGAACAAATCAACATTTCCGACAATACGACGAAAAAAGTTCCGACACTCACCATCTATTGGAACAACAAGCCGACAGAGCAAACGCTGACACAAATCTCTTCATGGGTAAAAACACGATTGGAAGAACCTAACATTCAAATCATTAACGAGCAATAAGATGTTACAGACAATCCACGGAAGAAAATATTCATACGTATTTGACTTTGAATTGCCCGAAGAAGACGAAACGACAGCCCAAGATTTAGGCATATTATTTCACGGGAAATGTGAACAAAACGAACAACCTGTAATTATCCGTTACATAGCCGATACAAAACTAATTATCAATAAACAACACCAAGAAATCATACAATCAATATTTGACGGACTAAATCAGCTACATTCCGGAATTGTGCAAACTTACGATTGCATCACGACAGAAAGCGGCATTTTCTTCGTCCGCGAACAACTGATTGGAATGGACTTGCACCAAGTGGCGTTTTCTGGCGATTATCCTCATTTGCGCAACGCCGTATTCCTACTCAAAGTGACAGAAAAAGTGTGCGAAATATTGTCGGTACTTCATAAGAATAAAATCATTCACCGAAGGATTCAACCAAGCACCGTTTTTCTCGTTGCAAACGAATTAGGGCAAATCGACGTGGAAAATCCGACAGTAAAACTGCTTAACTTTGAATATGCGCAGGTCAACGGGCAAAACATACTGAATTTTCCGTCTATCCCCTACGCATTGTATTATTCGGCACCAGAACTCGTACTGCAATGCAAACCGCTCATCAACGAAACGACAGATTTGTACAGTTTGGGAATGACACTCTACGAATCGTTTGCCCGAGAACACGCGTTTATCTGCGAAAACGAGGACAAAAACCTGATTATCAATATGCAATTGTCGTACCCGCTCAAAAGACACCATAGAATCGACAAACAAATCTTCCCGTTCTTGCAGAAAGCAACGGCAAAACATATCTTCAGTTCTCCGCCAATGCGATACAAAACCGAAGCACGAATGAAATTTCTGTACAATGCACAAACGCAACGATTTCAAAATGCAAGAGATATGCAAGAAGCGATAAGTCAATTAATTAACGATTTTCAGCAGAAAAAAGAAAATTCTGTATATAAAAAAATGCAATCTTTTTTAAGATTGGGAAAAAAGAATTAAAACTCACAAAAAGCATGGAAAACATAGTAGTTCTTGACGCAGCGACAATCGGCACAAATGAAATCTTTGATTCATTCAAGACATTGGGAAATCTACGGGTATTTGCCACGACTTCCGCCGAAGAACGTCTGCCACACATTGCCGACGCAACAATCATCATCACGAACAAAGTCATCATCGACAAATCCATCTTCGACGCGTGTCCGAACCTCAAACTGATTTGTTTGACGGCAACTGGGATGAACAATGTTGATTTGGAATATGCAAAAACAAAAAACGTTGTGGTAAAAAACGTTGCCGGCTACTCCACCGAAAGCGTCGTGCAACACACGTTCGCCATACTTCTCGCCTTGTTGCAACATACGGAATACTACGCACACTACGTTTCGTCGAAAACGTATTCCAACCAGCAACTTTTCACGCATATCGGTCCGGGTTACATGGAACTCAACGGACGGACGTGGGGAATCATCGGTTTAGGTACAATTGGTCGCCGTGTTGCCGAAGTTGCGACGGCTTTTGGTTGCAAGGTTGTGTATTACTCAACGTCAGGCAACAACCATACATCTGATTATCAAGAAGTTACTCTTGAAGAATTGCTAAAAACAGCCGACATCGTATCCATTCACTCTCCACTCAACGCACAGACACAAGGTTTAATCGGTCTGCAACAGTTGCAGATGATGAAAAAAACTGCAT